>NZ_DASWTO010000021.1:0-3959 GCF_036402095.1 Brevundimonas sp.
CCGGCGGCGTTGAAGAAGGCGAGGATCAGCCAAAGCACGGAATGGACGGGGTTGCGGGCAGCGATCGTCATCACCCCCGAGGCGATGACGAGAGTCGCGAACAGGTAGAAGACGAAGACCTGGATCACTCGACCGTTCCGAAGCGCCGCCGAAACCCGGCGCGAGCCGGGGTCCAGCACGAAAATGGGACCTGAACCCCGACCTTGGCCGGGGACCTAAAGGGATGCTCGCGGGCCATTATCTATACGGCGCATCGGCGGCAAGGTTCGCGGCGATGGCGCGCTCCCACTTGTCCCCGTTGGCGAGCAGCTTGGCCTTGTCGTAGAGCAGCTCCTCGCGGGTTTCGGTGGCGTATTCGAAGTTCGGCCCCTCGACGATCGCGTCGACCGGGCAGGCTTCCTGGCAGAACCCGCAGTAGATGCACTTGGTCATGTCGATGTCGTAGCGGGTGGTGCGGCGGCTGCCGTCCTCGCGCGGCTCGCTCTCGATGGTGATCGCCTGCGCCGGGCACACCGCCTCGCACAGCTTGCAGGCGATGCAGCGCTCCTCGCCGTTCGGATAGCGGCGCAGGGCATGCTCGCCGCGGAAGCGCGGCGACTGCGGATTGCGCTCGAACGGATAGTTCACGGTGGCCTTGGGCCGCGCCATGTATTTCAGCGACAGGCCGACCGCGCCGATCACGTCGATCAGCATGGCGCCCTTCGCGGCCTGGAGGAGACGGGTCAGCATCAGTCTTTCTCTCCGGACACGCCGCGGCAAAGCTCTTCCTTGCGCGGGTCCTCATCCTTGGTGATGCGGCACAGGCGTTCGCGTTCGGCCTGCTGGCGCTCGATCGCTTCCTGCCGGCGCTGCCATTGGGCCGCGGAGACCGGTTCCGGCTCGTAGGTCGGGATGGCGCAGGCGGCGGTCGACACCGCGACGCCCATCACCATCAGGGTCAGGAGCCGGCTCATGCGCCCACCCCGAACACCCGCCAGGCGGCGACCACCACCACGGCCACCAGCGAGGTCGGCAGGAAGATCTTCCAGCCCAGCCGCATGAGCTGATCGTAGCGGTAGCGCGGCACGAAGGCCTTCACCATGGCGATCATGGCGAACCAGAAGATGATCTTGGTGAAGAAGACCAGGAAGTAGAACAGGTTGGCTACGAACTCGGGCCAGTCGTTGAGGAAGTCCGTCGGGAAGCCCGGGTGCCAGCCGCCGAAGAACAGCAGGCTGATCATGGCGCACATGAAGACGATGTTGGCGTATTCGCCGATCATGAACAGCAGGTACGGCGTCGAGCTGTATTCCACCTGGTAGCCGGCCACGAGCTCCGACTCCGCCTCGGGCAGGTCGAACGGCGGACGGTTGGTCTCGGCCAGGGCCGAGACGAAGAAGATGATCGCCATCGGGAACATCACCACGATGGTCGGCAGGGTGGCGAGACCGCCGCCGAAGGCGAACCAGTTCCAGACCCAGCCGCCCTGCTGGGTGACGATCTGGGTCAGGTTCATCGTTCCCGACAGCAGGATGACGTTGATGATCACCAGGCCGATGGAGACCTCGTAGGACACCATCTGCGCCGCCGAACGCAGCGAGCCGAGGAACGGGTACTTCGAGTTCGAAGCCCAGCCGCCCATGATGATGCCGTAGACGCCCAGCGAGCTGATGGCGAAGATGTAGAGGATGCCGACGTTCAGGTCGGAGATGACCCAGCCCGGGGCGAACGGGATCGCCGCCCAGGCGATGAAGGCCAGGACGAAGGTCAGCAGCGGGGCCAGCAGGAAGATCACCTTGTCGGCGCCCGCCGGGACGACGATCTCCTTCAGCACGAATTTGAAGAAGTCGGCGAACGACTGCAGCAGGCCGAACGGGCCCACGACGTTGGGCCCTTTGCGCATCTGCACGCCGGCCCAGATCTTCCGGTCGGCCAGCAGCAGGAAGGCGAGCGAGATCAGGATGCCGACGGTGACGAGCAGGATGCCGCCGGCGGTGGCGAGGGTCCATCCCAGGGGCGTGGTCCAGAAGTCCATCGGGCCTTACTCCGCCGCCATCGCGACCGGGGCCGTCCGCAGGGCGGACAGCTCGGCCATGGTCACGCTGGCGCGCGCGATCGGGTTGTTGAGATACGGGTCGCGGACCGCGGAACGGAAGGCCACGTCGCCGAGGTCGCCCTTTTTGCCGAGGCTCGCCACGTCGAACGACGCCGCCGGCGGCAGATAGTCGATGCGGCCGAAGGTCGGGTGATCGGCCATCAGCTTCGAGCGCAGAGCCTCGAGCGTGTCATACGGCAGTGTCTGCCCCACCAGCGCCGACAGGGCGCGCAGGATGGCCCAGTCCTCCTTCGCCTGACCCTTGGGGAAGACGGCGCGTTCGGCCATCTGCACCCGGCCCTCGGTGTTGACGTAGAGACCGGGCTTCTCGGTGTAGGCTGCGCCCGGCAGGATGACATCGGCGCCGTGCGCGCCGCGGTCGCCATGGCTGCCCAGATAGACGCGGAACGCCCCGGACTTCGACAGGTCGATCTCGTCGGCGCCCAGCAGGAACAGCAGGTCCAGCGCGCCCTTCCCGGCCATCTGCGCCGCGGTCAGCCCGCCCTCGCCGGGCACGAAGCCCATGTCGAGGCCGGCCACGCGCGAGGCGGCGCTGTGCAGCACGTTGAAGCCGTTCCAGCCCTCGCCGACCACGCCGACCTTCTTCGCCAGCGCGCCCAGCGCGTTCAGCACCGCCGGTCCGTTGTCGCCGGTCAGCGCGCCAGACCCGACGATGATCGCCGGCCGCTCGGCCTTCGTCAGGAAGTCCATCGCCGCCTTGGGCAGCTTGGCCAGCGTCTTCGAGCCGGCGCCGAGCCAGCTGTGGTCGAAGGTCAGGTTGACCTGCTCGCCGATCACCCCGACTTCGGTCTTGCCCGTCAGCCAGGCCTTGCGCAGGCGCGCGTTCAGCAGCGGCGCCTCGGTGCGGGGATTGGCCCCGACGATCAGGATGGCGTCCGCCTTTTCAATGCCTTGCAGGCCGGAGTTGAACAGCCATCCCTCGCGCGGACCATATCCTACGGCGGCCCCGTCCTGGCGGCAGTCGGTGTTGGCCGAGCCCAGGGCGCGGAACAGGTCCAGCGCCGCCTTCATCGATTCCGCGTCCTGAAGGTCGCCGGCGACGACGCCGATCCTCTCCGGCTTCGCGGCCTTGATCCGGTCCGCCACGACGCCGAGCGCCTCTTCCCACGAGGCCACGCGCAGCTTGCCGTTCTCGCGCACATAGGGCCGGTCGAGGCGCTGGCGCTGCAGGCCGTCGACGGCGTAACGGCTGATGTCCGACAGCCACTCCTCGTTGACGCCCTCGTTGACGCGCGGCAGCACGCGCATGACCTCGGCGCCCCGGGCGTCGACGCGGATGTTCGAGCCCAGCGCGTCCATGACGTCGATCGACTCGGTCTTCTTCAGCTCCCACGGCCGGTAGTGGTACTGCCAGGGCCGGTGGGTCAGGGCGCCGACGGGGCACAGGTCGTTGACGTTGCCCGACAGCTCCGAGTCGATGTTCTTCTCGAGATAGGTCGTGATCTCGGCGTCCTCGCCGCGCGAGATCATGCCGATGTCCGGGACGCCCGCGACCTCGGTGATGAAGCGGACGCAACGGGTGCACTGGATGCACCGCGTCATGAAGGTCTTCACCGTCGGACCCATGTTCTTTTCTTCGACGGCGCGCTTGTTCTCGGCGTAACGAGAGCCGTCGCGGCCGTAGCCCATGGCCTGGTCCTGCAGGTCGCACTCGCCGCCCTGGTCGCAGATCGGGCAGTCCAGCGGATGGTTGATGAGCAGGAACTCCATCACCCCTTCGCGCGCCTTCTTGACCATCGGCGTGTCGGTGAAGATCTCCTGGCCCTCGGCGGCCGGCAGGGCGCACGACGCCTGCGGTTTCGGCGGCCCGGGCTTCACCTCGACCAGGCACATGCGGCAGTTGCCGGCGATCGACAGCCGCTCG
>NZ_DASWTO010000022.1:0-13031 GCF_036402095.1 Brevundimonas sp.
CACGGAGGTCGCGCCACGCTTCAGCGCCACCTGGATCCAGCCGCCGGGGGCGGCGCCGAGATCGATGACGCGGCTGCCCTGCCGGATCAGGTGGAAGCGGTCGTCGATCTCAAGCAGCTTGAAGGCCGCGCGGCTGCGCCAGCCCTCGGCGCGGGCGCGCTCGGACCATTTGTCGGACAGCTGGCGCTTGATCCACTGCTGGCTGGACATCGACTTGGTGTCCGCCGTCTTCATCTTCGTGCCCATGCCGCGGCCAGCCGCGGTCCCGCCGGAGGGCGGGCGGACCATGCGGCGGCGTTCAGCGGGCTTTTCGTCGTCGCTCATGCCTCTCCCATAGCCCCGACCGCGTTCACGGGCTATGACCCCGCGACATTTCAAAGGAGCGCGCCGATGGCCGACGAAACCCTGACCTTCACTCTCGACACCGGCGACGGCGAAGCCCGCGACGTGGTCATAAAGCTGCGCCCCGACCTCGCCCCCGGCCACGTGGCCCGCATCACCGAGCTGGCGAAAGAGGGCTTCTACGACGGCGTGGTCTTCCACCGCGTCATCCCCGGCTTCATGGCCCAGGGCGGCGATCCGACCGGCACCGGCACCTCGGGCTCGAGCAAGCCCAACCTGAAGGCCGAATTCTCGGCCGAGCCGCACGTGCGCGGCGTCTGCTCGATGGCCCGGACCTCGGATCCCAACAGCGCCAACAGCCAGTTCTTCATCTGCCTGGACGACGCCACCTTCCTCGACCGCCAGTACACGGTGTGGGGCGAGGTCATCGAGGGCATGGACAACGTCGACGCCCTGCCCAAGGGCGAGCCGCCCCGGTCGCCGGGCAAGATCGTCAAGGCGACGGTGGGCTGAAACCAGGCAGTAGGCAGTAGGGGTTAGGCAGTAGTCGATCCATGTCGGCGGCGGCCTTCCTACTGCCTACTGCCTACTGCCTACTGCCTACTGCCTCCCCCTACTCGATCTCGACGACCTCGACCCGGGCTCCGTTCAGCACCAGGGCGATCTCGCCACGCTTGAGCTTCAGGGCGTCCTCGCCGAACAGCTGGCGGCGCCAGCCGTGGAGGGCGTCGACCTCCGCATCGTCGCTGAGGGCGATCTTCTCGAGATCGGCGACATTGGCGATGAGCTTGGTGGCGACGCCGGCGTTGTCGCTCTTGGCCTTGAGCAGCACCTTGAGCAATTCGACCACAGAGGGCGGCGCCGGCTGGTTGTGGGCGGGCCGCTCCAGCCTGGGGGCGTGGGCCTCCGGATCGGCCAGCACCCGCTTCAGCTCGGCGGTGAGCTCGAGGCCGAGGCGCGAGGCGCCGAAGCCCTTGGGCACCGAGCGGAGACGGTTGAAGGCGTCGGCGTCCGTCGGACCCTGGGCGGCGATCTCGTCGATGGCCTCGTCCTTGAGGATGCGACCGCGCGGCTGGTCGCGCTCCTGCGCCGCCCGCTCGCGCCACACGGCCGTGGCCACGAACGCGGCCAGGTATTTCGCGGAGTACTTCTTGGGCTTCAGCCGCTTCCACGCCTTTTCCGGGTCGGTGTCGTAAAGGGCCGGATCGGTCAAATCCTCCATCTCGGCCATGACCCAGTCGAGCCGCCCGTCCTTCTGCAGACGGTCGCGGAGCTTCGGATAGAGGGCCGCGAGGTGGGTCACGTCGCCGAGGGCGTAGATCAGCTGGGCGTCCGAGAGCGGACGGCGTGCCCAGTCGGTGAAGCGGCTGCCCTTGTCGACCTCCTGACGCAGCATCTGGCGGACCAACGCCTCGTACGAGACCTGGTCGCCGAAGCCGGCCGCCATCGCCGCCACCTGGGTGTCGAACATCGGCTTCGGCATGGCGCCCAGCTTGACGAATATCTCCACGTCCTGGCGGGCCGCGTGGAAGACCTTCAGGATCGACTGATCACGCATCAGGTCGAGGAAGGGCGACAGGTCCAGGCCTTCAGCCATCGGATCGATGATGGCGGCGTCCGTGGCCGAAGCCGCCTGGATCAGGCACAGCCGCGGCCAGTAGGTCGTCTCCCGCATGAACTCGGTATCGACCGTGATGAAGGGGGCGGTGGCCAGACGTGCGCAGAACTCGCGCAGTGCGTCGGTGGTGGTGATCGGCGTCATTCGGATGCTATAGCCCCGCGCGATGCGGTTGTGGCAAGAGCCGCCGCACAAATCCGCCCACTGATTCAGGCCCGTGACCGATGAGCGACACCCCCGAGAGCCTGCGTAACGGCCTGACATACGCTGATGCGGGGGTGGATATCGACGCCGGCGAGATGCTGGTCGACGCCATCAAGCCGCTGGCGAAATCGACCCGCCGCCCCGGGGCCGAGGCCTCGCTTGGGGGATTCGGGGCCCTGTTCGACCTGAAGGCCGCCGGCTTCGAGGATCCGCTGATCGTGGCCACGACGGACGGGGTCGGCACCAAGCTGAAGATCGCCATCGAGACCGGCCGGCATGACGGGGTCGGCATCGACCTGGTGGCCATGTGCGTCAACGACCTGCTGGCCCAGGGCGCCGAGCCCCTGCTGTTCCTCGACTACTACGCCACCGGCAAGCTGGAGATCGATGCGGCGAAGCGGGTCGTGGCCGGGATCGCCGAGGGCTGCCGGCAGGCCGGCTGCGCCCTCGTCGGTGGCGAGACGGCCGAAATGCCGGGCATGTATTCCGGCGGCGACTACGACCTGGCGGGCTTCTCGCTGGGCGCCGTCGAACGCGGACACGCCCTGCCCTACCTCGACCGTCAGGCCGCCGGCGACGTCATCATCGGCCTCGCCTCCTCAGGCCCCCACTCCAACGGCTACTCGCTGATCCGCAAGGTCGTCGAGAAGTCCGGCCTGTCATGGGGCGACGACGCGCCGTTCGCCCGCGACCGGACGCTGGCCCAGGCGCTGATGGAGCCGACCCGGATCTATGTGAAGCCTGTGCTGCCGCTGATGAAGGCCGGGCTGGTCAAGGGCGCCGCCCACATCACCGGCGGAGGCCTGATCGAGAACCCGCCGCGCTGCATCGCCGAGGGCCTGCACGCAGTGTTCGACTGGGACGCCCTGCCCGTGCCGCAGGTGTTCCAGTGGCTCGGCGAGACGGGCGGCATCTCCGATCACGAGATGCGCCGGACCTTCAACTGCGGGGTTGGATTTATCCTCGTCGTGGCGCCGGAAAACGCCGAGCCCGTGCTCGAGGCCCTGCTGAACGACGGCGAGGTGGCCTTCGTCTGCGGTCAGCTCGCCGCGGACTAGAGGCCCTCGGCCTCGAGGCTGGAGTAGCTGGCGCGGATGATGGTGGCGCGGCCGGGGTTCTGGTGAACCGAGACGGTGACGCCGCCCCGGGTCCAGACCGGCCAGTCCTCCGGCTCGTCAGGACTGGCGGCGAATCCGGCGTTCTGCAGCGGTCCGGCGATCGCATCCCGCGCCTGCTGGAAGGCGGCCGACCGGGCCTGGACCACGCACACCCGACGAAGATCGCCGTCCTCCACGCTGCCCGAGGTGGTCAGCTGCACCAGAAAGACGTCGTTCCGGCTGCGGAAGTCCCCCTGTCCGTCCTCCACCAGGCCGTTGAGCCCGTTGCGGACGATCACCGCCTGATCAGCCACCCCGTCGGCGACATACGGCAGGCAGACATCCATCACGATGTCATGGGTGACCTGGCCGGCGGTCTGCGGAACGGCGGCCAGATAGGCGGCGAAGAACAGGGCGTGCATGGGAACCTCCGGAGCCGCACTGTCCCGGACACCGGCCGCGAGCGCAAGCCGGACGCATTGACCGTCGTCCTTCACCCCGGCAAGGTCCGCGCCTTCCACACCATGAGGTCGCCGATGCGCGCGCTGTCGATCGCCCTGGCCGGGCTGATGCTGGTTTCGGCTTCCGCCGCGGCCCAGACCCCCGTTCCCTCGGAACACGCCCTACTGCATCAGGTCGCGGGCGAGGTCCGTCCGGAGCGGATGCGCGCCGACATCGAGGCCCTCGTCGGCTTCGGCACCCGGCACACCCTGTCCGACACCCAGTCGGACACGCGCGGGATCGGCGCCGCGCGGCGCTGGGCCCAGCGCCAGTTCGAGGCGATCGGCCGCGAATGTGGCGGCTGCCTGACCGTGGTCACACCCTCGGACACGGTCACCGGCGCGCGCGTGCCGACGCCGACCGAGGTGGTCGACATCGTCGCCATCCAGCGCGGCACGGGCGATCCGAACCGCGTCATCATCATTTCCGGCCACATCGACTCGCGCGTCACCGACGTGATGAATTTCACCGACGACGCACCGGGCGCCAACGACGACGCCTCGGGCGTGGCGGCCGTGCTGGAGGCCGCGCGTGTGCTGTCGAAGCACCGGTTCGACGCGACCCTGGTCTATGCGGCGCTGTCGGGTGAGGAACAGGGCCTCCTCGGCGGCAAGATCCTGGCCGACTACGCCCAGGCCCAGGGCTGGCGCGTGGAGGCCAATCTGAACAACGACATCGTCGGCAACTCCGAGGGGCAGTCCGGCGTGCGCGACACCACCCGGGTGCGGGTCTTCTCGGAAGGCACCAAGACGGTCGAGACCGAGGCCCAGGAAGAGCGCCGGCGCTACAACGGCGGCGAGGTCGATTCCTCGTCGCGCAACCTGGCCCGGTTCGTCGACGCCATGGCCGACCGCTACCTGACGAATTTCGACGTCGAGATGATCTACCGCACGGACCGCTACGGCCGCGGCGGCGACCAGGTCGAGATGCTGCGCCACGGCTTTCCCGCCGTCCGCATCAGCGAAGGGGCCGAGAACTACGACCGCCAGCACCAGGACCTGCGGGTCGAAAACGGCGTCCACTACGGCGACACCATCGACGGGGTGGACTTCGACTACCTCGGACAGGTGGCGCGGCTGAACATCGTCTCGATGGCCGCGCTGGCCAATGCGCCCGCCACCCCGCTGGGCGTCACCATCGAGGGCGCGGTCAAGCCCGACACGACGGTGAAGTGGCAGGCGGTCCCGGGCGCCGCCGGCTACCGCGTCTGGTGGCGGCCGACCACGTCGCCGCAATGGACCCACAGCCGCTGGGCCGGCTCGGCGACGGAGATCACCCTGCCGGGCGTGGTCATCGACGACTATTTCTTCGGCGTCTCGGCGGTTTCGGATGACGGCTACGAAAGCCCGGTGGTCTTCCCCGGCCCGGCCGGATCGTTCGTCTCCGTCGGCGATCCGGCGCCCCGTCCCGCGCAATGACCGATCGAGTCCGGGTCGCGGTCCTGATCTCCGGGGCCGGGTCCAACATGGCGGCGCTGATCGACGCCGCGTGCGCGGAGGGCTGCCCGTTCGAAGTCGTGCTGGTCCTGTCGAACCGCCCGGACGCCGGCGGTCTGGCCGTCGCGCGGGCCAAGGGGATCGAGACGGTCGCGGTCGATCATCGCCCCTTCGGCAAGGACCGCGAAGCGCACGAGCGGGCCGTTCAGGCTGTGCTGGATTCGCGGAACGTCGAGGTCGTGGCGCTCGCCGGCTACATGCGCCTGCTGAGTCCGTTTCTGGTGCGCCGGTGGACCGGGCGGATGCTGAACATCCACCCGAGCCTGCTGCCGAAATATCCGGGGCTGGACACCCACGCCAGGGCTCTGTCGGCGGGAGACCTCGAGGCCGGCTGTTCGGTGCATCTGGTCACGGAGGGCGTGGACGAGGGGCCGGTGCTGGGCCAGGCGAAGGTCCCGGTGGTGGCCGACGACACCCCGGCGTCGCTCGCGCAGCGGGTGCTGGCGGCAGAACACCAGCTGTATCCCGCCGTGCTCACGGACTTCTGCCGCCAGATGAGAAGTTTGTAATCTGAAGAGTTTCGCCACGACAGAACCCCGCCCTTGAGTCAGGTTGCCGGCCACGTCTCAATCGGGGTCTCTTCAATGCTCAAGCTTCGTCTCATGGCCTGCGCGGCCACGGCCGTCCTGTCGCTCGCCGCCACCGCCGCGCTCGCCCAGAACACGCCGCCGATCGTGGAGATTCCCTCCACGACCCAGCCGGCGATCGGCGAATTCGGCTTCGACATGACCGGTATGGACACCTCGGTCCGTCCGGGGAACGACTTCAACCGTTTTGCCAACGGGCGGTGGAGCGACATCACGCCGATCCCGGCGGACCGCACCTCGTTCGGCGCCTTCCACGTGCTGCACGACCGGTCGCAGGAGAACCTCAAGACGCTGATCGAGGAGAGCGCCGCCAACCCCTCCACCAGCGAGGACGCCGGCCGCATCGGCGCCTTCTACAACAGCTTCATGGACGAGGCGACGGTCGAACGCCTCGGCGCCGGGCCGCTGCAGGCCGATCTGGCCGAGGTCCGCGCCGCCGACACCCGCGAGGAGATCGCAGCGCTGATGGGCCGGACCCAGAGCGGCTTCGGCTCGTCGATCTTCGGCGTGCAGATCTTCGAGGACCTGCAGGACGCCCGCAAGACCAGCGCCTATGTCGTGCAGGGCGGCATCGGCCTGCCGGACCGCGACTACTACCTGGAAGACAGCTTCTCGGCCCAGAAGACGGCCTATCAGGCCTATGTCGCCAAAGCGCTGGAACTGGCGGGCTGGCCCGACCACGAGCAGGCGGCGGCGGACATCGTCGCCTTCGAGACCCGCCTCGCCGAACAGCACTGGACCGCGGTTCAGAACCGCCAGATCGACAAGATCTACAATCCGACCACCGTGGCCGACCTGGCGACCAGCGCCCCCGGCTTCGACTGGGCGGCCTGGGCCGAAGGCGCGGGCATCGGTCACGTCCCGGTGCTGATCGCCGCCAACAACACCGCCTTCCCGGGCATGGCCCGGGTGTTCGCCGAGACCCCGGTCGCCACCCTGCAGTCGTGGCAGGCCTTTCATGTGGTCAATCAGGCCTCGCCCTATCTGTCGCAGGCCTTTGTCGACAATCAGTTCAACTTCTACGGCAAGACCTTGGGCGGTCAGCCCGAGAACCAGCCGCGCTGGAAGCGGGGCGTGACCACCGTCGACGGTTCGCTGGGTGAAGTTCTGGGCCGCGAATACGTCGCCCGCCATTTCCCGGCCGAGTCCAAGGCCCAGATGGAGGAACTGGTCGCCAACCTGCGCGCCGCCATGACGGCGCGGATCGAGGGCCTCGACTGGATGAGCCCCGAGACCAAGCAGCAGGCGCTCTACAAGATGAGCCGCTTCGGGGTGAAGATCGGCTATCCCGACGAGTGGCGCGAGTACGACGGCCTGCGTCTTGAGCCCGGCGACCTCTACGGCAACGTGGAGCGGTCGGCGGCTTTCGAATGGGCCTTCAACGTCGCCAAGCTGGGCAAGCCGGTCAATCCGCTGGAATGGGGCATGACCCCGCAGACGGTGAACGCCTACTACAACCCGGTCCGCAACGAGATCGTCTTCCCGGCCGCCATCCTGCAGGCGCCGTTCTTCGACCCGAACGCCGATCCGGCTGTGAACTACGGCGGCATCGGCGCGGTGATCGGCCACGAGATCACCCACGGCTTCGACGACCAGGGTCGCAAGACCGACGGCGACGGCGCCCTGCGCGACTGGTGGACGGCCGAGGACGCCGCCAAGTTCGAGGAGCGCGCCCGGGTGCTGGGGGCCCAGTATTCCGCCCTCGCCCCGCTGGAAGGCGTCAACGTCAACGGCGACCTGACCATGGGGGAGAACATCGCCGATCTCGGCGGCCTGCTGCTGGCGCTCGACGCCTACCGCATGTCGCTGAACGGCCAACCGGCCCCGGTCATCAATGGCCTGACCGGCGACCAGCGCGTGTTCCTCGGGTGGGCGCAGGTGTGGCGCACCAAGATCCGCGACGAGGCCCTGCGCCAGCAGGTCACCGTCGACCCGCACGCGCCGGGCCAGTACCGCGCCAGCGCCACGGTGCGGAACATCGACGCCTGGTACGAGGCGTTCGGCGTCCAGCCGGGCGACGAGCAGTACCTCGCCCCTGAGGCCCGCGCCCGCATCTGGTAGCGGCCGCGCCGCCACACAAAACGACGGCCCCGGCGAGCGATCGCCGGGGCCGTCTGCGTATCCGGCTCGGTGGCCGGGCGGATGGTTGCAAGGGTCTTGATGTTCTGAACGACTCGACTGATATGTCAGATACCACAACAGGCATGCTGATGATCACAGGCCCACAGCTCCGCGCCGCGCGCGCCCTGCTCGGCATCGACCAGCGCGAGCTCGCCCGGCTGGCCGGACTGTCGCCCCAGACGGTGCAGCGGATGGAGGCCTGCCCCGGATCGGTCCGGGCGGTTGTCGACAGCCTCGAGAAGGTGGTGACCGCCCTGGCCGACGCCGGGGTCGAGATGATCGCCGAGGGCGCGCCGAGTCAGGGAGCCGGGCGCGGCGTCCGGCTGATCGAACGGCGGGCGGCCGCGCGCGATGGGCTCTGACTGGAAGCTGTTCCTGCCCAAGACCGTCACGGTCCTGAGACAGGGCTACGGCATCGGCGACCTTCGCGCCGACGGGATCGCCGGACTGACCGTCGCCGTCGTGGCGCTGCCCCTCGCCATGGCCCTGGCGATCGCCTCGGGCGCCACGCCGGAAGCGGGACTGGTGACCGCTGTCGTGGCCGGGTTCCTGATCTCCGCGCTCGGCGGCAGCCGTTTCCAGATCGGCGGACCGACCGGGGCCTTTGTGGTCATCGTCTACGGCGTCATCAGCAAGCACGGCTACGACGGTCTGCTGATGGCGACGCTGATGGCGGGCGCCATACTTGTCGTCGCTGGCCTCGCCCGCGTCGGAAACCTGATCAAATACATCCCCGACCCGGTGACCACCGGCTTCACCAGCGGCATCGCCGTGGTCATCCTCGCCAGCCAGATCCCCGACCTTCTGGGACTGACCGCGGCGGGGGTTCCGGCCGAGTTTGTCCCCAAGATGCAGGCGCTCTGGGCCGCGCGCGCCACCCTGAGCCTTCCGGCGGCGGGCCTCTCCCTGGCCTGCGTCGCCGCCATCCTCGTGATGCGCCGCCATGCGCCGCGCCTGCCGGGCTTCCTGATCGTTACCGCGGTCGCCGCCGTGGTCGTCGCCGCGCTGGGGCTGCCGGTCGAGACCATCGGCTCGCGCTTCGGCGAGATGAACGCCCGGATTCCCGTGCCCGACCTGTCGTTCTGGACCTGGAGCAAGGCGGCTGACGTCCTGCCGAGCGCTCTCGCCATCGCCCTGCTGGCCGGGGTCGAATCGCTGCTCTCGGCCGTGGTCGCCGACCAGATGACCGGCCGGCGGCATCGCTCGAACATCGAGCTGACGGCCCAAGGCCTCGCCAACATCGCCTCGGCGGCCGTCGGCGGCCTGCCCGCGACCGGCGCCATCGCCCGGACCGCGACCAATATCCGCTCGGGCGCGCGCAGTCCTGTCGCCGGCATGCTGCACGCCGTCTTCCTGCTGGTCTTCATGCTGGCGCTGGCGCGGGTGATGGTGTTCGTGCCGATGGGCGCGCTGGCGGCCATCCTGGTGGTGGTGGCGATGAACATGGCCGAGACCCACCGCTTCCGCCTCATCCTGCGCACCTCGCGCGGCGACCGGGCCGTTCTGCTGGCCACCTTCGGCCTGACAGTGCTGGTCGACCTGACCGTGGCCATCGGCGTGGGCATGGCGCTGGCCACCTTCGTCTTCATGCACCGGATGTCGGAACTGGCGACGCTTGAGGGCCGCGCGCCGCTGATCGAGGGGGACCGGCCGGACAACGGCGAGGGTCGCTACGCGCCCAACCAGGGCCTGCCGGACGACGTCGGCGTGCTGACCTTCCGGGGGCCGCTGTTCTTCGGCAGCGCGAGTCTGATCAAGGATGCGCTCGACCGGATCGGGGCGCGCCGCCGCACCTATGTCCTGCGGCTGGAGGAGGTCCCGATGCTGGACCCGACGGGGGCTCTCGCCTTCGCCGACCTGCTGGCCCGGATGCAGGGCGATGGCGCGGAGGTCATCGTCGTCGGCGCCGACCACGCGGTCCTCAAGTCATTGATGCAGGCGACGCCGCGGGATCGCCTGAAGCGGGTCCATTTCGTCAAGACCTTCGCCACCGCCCGCAAGCGGCTCGAGACGCGCGCGGCGGCCGCATAGCGAAACGGCCGGCCCCCAGGGGAGCCGGCCGTGCAGGCGATCGTCCTTAAGGTCGGATCAGCCGACGATCTGGTCGTCTGTGAAGAACTGCTCGATCTCGATCTTCGCGTTCTCGAGGCTGTCCGAGCCGTGCACCGAGTTCTCGCCGATCGACAGGGCGAACTGCTTGCGGATGGTGCCTTCGGCGGCCTGTTCCGGGTTGGTGGCGCCCATGACTTCGCGGTAGCGGGCCACGGCGTTTTCGCCCTCCAGCACCTGCACGACGACCGGCTCGGCGGTCATCTGCCCGACCAGCTCGCCATAGAACGGACGCTCGGCGTGGACTTCGTAGAATTTCTTCGCCTGGGCCTCGGTCAGCTTGACGCGGCGCTGGGCGACGATGCGCAGGCCGGCGGCCTCGATCACGGCGTTGATGGCGCCGGTCAGGTTGCGGCGCGTGGCGTCGGGCTTGATGATCGAGAACGTGCGTTCGGTCATGGGAGTGACTTCTTGTTGGGAGATTGAGGGTGGCGGGCTTATAGACGCGCCCTCCCCGGTTTCCAACCAGAGGATTTCTCCCCTGTCGCTCGGCGCCCGGCGCCTCGCTGCCTGAGGGGAGGAATCCCCTGCATTCAGACGTTTGCCCTCGCCTCATGCTCCAGATCACCGACCTGACCTTCAGCGCCTGGGGCCGCAAATTCCTCGAGGACGCCTCTGTTTCCCTGCCGCCCGGCTCCAAGGTCGGGCTGGTCGGGCGCAACGGAATCGGCAAGTCGACCCTGTTCAAGCTGATCCTCGGCGAACTCGCGGCCGGCGGCGACGAGATCAGCCTGCCGAAGACCGCGCGCGTCGCCTCGGTCGACCAGGAACACCCGGCCACGCCGGTCAGCGTGCTGGAGACCATCCTCGAGGCCGACGTCGAACGGCATGACCTCCTGACCCGGCTGGAAACCGCCGAGCCCGAGGAGAGGGGGGAGATCTGGACGCGGCTGATCGAGATCGACGCCGACGCCGCGCCGGCGCGGGCGGCGGAAATTCTCGTCGGCCTCGGCTTCGATCAGGAGAACCAGCAGCGGCCGATGTCGGAGTTCTCGGGCGGCTGGCGCATGCGGGTCGCCCTCGCCGCCGCGCTGTTCGCCGAGCCTGACATGCTGCTGCTCGACGAGCCGACCAACTACCTCGACCTCGAAGGCGCCCTGTGGCTCGAGGCGCGGCTGAAGAAGTATCCGCATACCGCCCTGATCATCTCGCACGACCGGGAGATGCTGAACGAGGTCTGCACCCACATCCTGCACCTCGCGAACCGGACGCTGACGCTCTACACGGGCAACTACGACCAGTTCGAAAAGGCCCGGGCCGAAAAGGCGCGGCTGCAGCTGTCGGCCAAGGCCAAGCAGGACGCCGAGCGGGCCCACCTGCAGGCCTTCGTCGACCGCTTCAAGGCCAAGGCGTCCAAGGCCGCCCAGGCCCAGTCCCGGATGAAGCGTCTGGCCAAGATGGAGCCGGTGGCGACGACCATCGAGGAGCGGGTCGCCCCCTTCATCCTGCCCTCCCCGCCGCGTCCGCTGGCCCCGCCGCTGATCCGGCTGGAAGGCGCCAACGTCGGCTATGAACCGGGCAAGCCGATCCTGCGCAATCTGAACCTGCGCATGGATCTGGACGACCGCATTGGTCTGCTGGGCGTCAACGGCGCCGGCAAGTCGACCTTCGCCAAGATGATCGCCGGGGCGCTGGACGTGTCGCAGGGAGAACTGCACCGCGACCGCAAGATGCGGGTGGGCTGGTTCCACCAGCATCAGATCGAGGCCATGGATCCGACCGACACGCCGCTCGAGATCATCCGCCGCGCGATGCCCGAGGCCTCGGAGAGCAGCCGGCGCTCAAGGCTGGCGCAATGGGGACTGGGCTACGAGAAGCAGGAAACCACGGTCGCCAGCCTGTCGGGCGGCGAGCGGGCGCGGCTTCTGCTCAACCAGGTGGCGATGGATGCGCCGCACATCCTGATCCTCGACGAACCCACCAACCACCTCGACATCGACAGCCGCCGGGCCCTGCTGGACGCGCTGAACGAATATTCGGGCGCGGTGATCCTGATCACCCACGACCGTTCGCTGATGGAGCTGGTCGCCGACCGGCTGTGGCTCGCGGCCGACGGCACGGTGAAGCCCTGGGACGGCGACATGGACGACTACGCCAAATTCGTCCTCGACCGGGCCAAGGCCGCTGCGGTCAAGCCAAGCCAGATCAAACAGGAGGCCGCGGCCGCTCCGGCCGCCGCGGCGCCCGCCGGGAAGAAGAACGACAAGAAGTCCGGCCCCTCGCCCTCAACCCTGCGCCATGCGGTGAGGAAGGCGGAGGAACGGATGGCCGCGCTCACCGCCGAGGTGGCGCGCATCGACGATGACCTGGCCAACGCCGCCGTCAGCAATCCCAAGGCTCTGGAAGGACTGACGCGGGCGCGGGCGAAGACGCAGGCGGATCTGGAGGCGGCGGAAGCCGCATGGATGCAGGCCGAGGAGGCCTTGGCGGAGGTCGCATGAGCAAGCCGGTCGAACTGTCTCGCGAAGCCCGGCAGGCGGCCGCTGAGGGCCTGCGCAGGATTTTGGCCGAGGAGCTGGATGTCGAGGTCGGCGGCTTGCAGGCCGGGATGGTGCTGGACCGGCTCCTGCTTGATCTGGGACCGGTGATCTATAATCGCGCCCTGACCGACGCCCGCGCCGTCATCGCCGCCAAGGCGGAGGACATGGATGAGGCGCTGTACGGCCTGCAGCGCCAGACCGACCTGCGCTGAGGATCAGCCGCAGCTGAGGCGCACGACCGTCTGACGGTCGGGGTCGATCTCGATATTGAGCCGGTTCGGCCGCAAATCCTGGGTGACCGGCTGCCCGGTCTCGAATATCCGCCACACGGCCCCCGCGGGCGGGGTCGGCAGGTCTGAGCGCGCCCGCCCGAGCCAGTCCTGACGGTCCGCGGCGCCGCAGTCGTCGGCCGGCGCCGGCGTCGCGGGCTCGCCGGGCGCGGCGGGCGGAGTCGGGGCGGGTCCGGCCGGGACGGC
>NZ_DASWTO010000023.1:0-30801 GCF_036402095.1 Brevundimonas sp.
AGCGGGCCTTGGGAAGGTCGGCTAGCCGGGGCTTTCGGCCTCCGCGATCCAGGCTTCCAGACGCTGCACCATCGGCGCGTACGGGAAATCCCCCATCGACTCATAGCGCTGATCGTCGATGCGCCACTGCCCGTCCTCCAGCACCAGGTTGTAGGTCTTGCGGTGCAGCGCATTGCCCGGCTCGGCGAAGCCCTGGACGATGGCGACGTCGGCGCGGCCCGGACCGGTCGATACCGCCGTCGCCGACTGCAGCACCGGCGTGCCGTCCTGACAGTCGCAGATCGGATCGGCCTCGAAGAAGCCGACCTCGCCGTCCGGGGTCAGGCGCGCGGCCTTGTCCAGCAGGGCCTTGGTGCGCGCGGACCAGACCGGGCGGGACTCATGGGTTCCCGTCGCGTCGCCCGGCGCCGCTCCCGGCTGATACAGCGATCGCACGAAGGCCTCCGCCGTCGAGGCGGCCGGGCTCCCGGCGGCCGCCGGCGCCGCCTCCGTCGCGGCGGGCGGAGAACAGCCGGCCAGCGCGAGCACGGCGGCCGGAAGCATCAGGGTTCTGCGCATGGTCGGTCCTGCGTCCGGTCGCCGGGAACAGCGTTTCGCCACGGTCACATGCCGGGCGATGATCCGCAATCGGTCGTCCCCCGGACCCTTCCCCTTGAGGGGAAGGGGGGACGTGAGGCGCCATTGCTGCGCTGCAAATCCGCCGCCAGCCCGCGCACCGAAATCCGCCATCCCACTGTTTTCCCTGCCGTCCATGGCGGCGTCAGCGTCACGAACACGCCGCAGGGCGAGGGGCCCCTATAATGTGCGCCTTTCCGCCCCCCGGTCTTTGACAATCGAATCTCCGCCGCCCCGCCACAGGGATCGGCCGCAGCGACTCTCCGGCGGGCGCCGACCCTGCCGACTCTGCCCCCCTGTTTTCCGGACCTCCTGCGGACTGCCGCCTCTGCCGACTCCGTTTTTCCGATATCACCCGGGTAAAACCCCCGTCCGCTCAAACCGCTTGCTATTAGGCGTTTTCCTAATTAGTCTCTTTCCTATGAACTCGCTGTTCAAGGCCCTGTCGCATCCGGTTCGCCGCAGCATCATCGACATGCTGCGCAAGGGGCCGATGGCGTCCGGCGACATCGCCGCCGCCTTCGACATGAGCTGGCCGACGATCACCGGACACCTCAACGCGCTCAAGGAGGCCGGCCTGGTCTCACCCGAACGCGACGGCGCCTCGATCCGCTACCGGCTCGAGATCTCGGCCGTCGAGGAGGCCCTGGCCTTCCTTCTGCAAATGACCGGCGCCGGCCGGAAAGACCCCGGAGACGAACCATGACCGCCCCGACCAGATCCGCCTCCGCCCTGAACGCCGCCACCATCGGCCTCAGCCTCGTCGTCGGCGGCCTCGGCGTCTGGACCGTCTTCGCGGGCCCGACGGAACTGCTGCCGATCCACTGGAACGCCGCGGGTCAGGCCGATGACTGGGGCGCGCGCGAAACCGTCGGCGGCGTCCTCGTCGGCATGGCCCTGCTGACCCTCCTGCTCGGCGGCGGCATGAGCGCGGCCGCCGGTCGCGCCGGCGATCCCGCCCGCGCCCGGGCCCTGCGCTACGGCCAGCTGGTGGTCATCCTCACCCTGCCCCTCGTCAGCCTGCTCGCCGCCTCCGCCAGCCTGTCGGGCGCGACCGACATCGGCGGCGCCGTGCCCATGGCCCTGATGAGCCTCGTCCTGCTGCTGCTCGGGGCCTTCCTCGGCCGGGTCGGTCCCAACCCCTTCGTCGGCGTCCGCACCCCCTGGGCCTACAAGAGCCGCCTCGCCTGGGACCGCTCCAACCGCCTCGCCGGCCGCCTGTTCTTCGTCATCGGCCTCGCGGGCCTGCTGACCGCTCCCTTCGCGCCACGCCCGCTGGGCCTCTACGCCCTGCTCGCCGCCATCGTCCTCGCCGCCCTCTGGTCGGTGGTCGAGAGCTGGCGCGTATGGCGCACGGACCCCGACCGCCAGCCCTTCTGACCCCCCCGCACCGGGAGACCGCCATGCTGAGCCTGATCCTCGCCGCCGCCCTCCTCGCCGATCCGGTCGCCACCGCCGTGACCCTGCCGTCGGAGCCTGCGCCCCTTCACGGAACCCTGCTGGCCCCTGAGAGCCCGCGCGCCGTGGCCGTGATCCTGGCCGGTTCGGGTCCGACGGATCGCGACGGCGACAGCCCGATGGGCGTAAGGGCCGGGACCTACCGCCTGCTGGCCGAGGCGCTGGCCGAACAGGGCGTCGCCACCCTGCGCGCCGACAAGCGCGGCATCGGCCAGAGCGCCGCCGGCGGCCTGTCCGAAGCCGACCTCCGCTTCACCCACCTTGTCGACGACGCCCGCGGCTGGGCCGCCGAGGCGGCGTCCCGCACCGGCCTGCCCTGCGCCTGGTTGATCGGCCATAGCGAAGGCGCCCTGGTCGCCCTCGCCGCCACTGAAGGCGACCACGACAAGATCTGCGGCCTCGTGCTGCTGTCCGGGGCCGGCCGGCCGGCCCGGGTGGTGCTCGAGGAGCAGCTTGGGCCTCAGCTTCCCGAACCGATGCGCAGCCAGGCCTTCCACGCCCTCGCCGAGCTGGAAGCGGGCCGTCTCGCCCCCGACACGCCGCCGGAACTGGCCGCGCTGCTGCGCCCGTCGGTCCAGCCCTATCTGATCTCGTGGTTCAGGCTCGACCCGGCCGAGCTCATCGCCGCCTGGGACGGGCCGGTCATGATCGGTCAGGGCCTGACCGACCTGCAGACCACGCAGACCGACGCCCGCGCCATGGCCGCGGCCCAGCCCGACG
The DNA here is from genome assembly GCF_036402095.1 of Brevundimonas sp. Lineage (GTDB taxonomy): Bacteria > Pseudomonadota > Alphaproteobacteria > Caulobacterales > Caulobacteraceae > Brevundimonas. The sequence continues at coordinate 2,794 of NZ_DASWTO010000023.1, forward strand.
CCCGGCTGGTCCTGTGGGAGGGCGTCAACCACCTGCTCAAGGTCGCGCCCGCCGACCGCGCCGCCAACCTCGCCACCTACAGCGACCCGAGCCTGCCGCTGGCCCCGGGCGTCGCCGACGACATCGCCGGCTTCATCCTCCAGCCGCGCTAGTTGCGGCGGTCGCCGCGGTCGCCTTGCCCCTTGCCGGCGTCGGCGCCGGCCTGCCGCTTCTGGTCCTGCGCGGACGACCGGCCGACGTCGTCCATCTCGGTGAAGCGACCCTCGTCGTCCCGGCGCGCATAGCGCTTGTCGCCGGGATTGGGTTCGATCAGTTCGCGTTTGCTCATGGTGCAACTCCTTCCGTGGAAAGAGAATCGCCCTGAGTCCGGGAGGTTCCCTAGGCCAGCGTCTCCTGGAAGCGCACCGGCCGTCCGTGGGCGCTGCCGATCAGCTCGCCGTCGCGCATCACCACCCGCCCGCGCACGAGGGTCGCCATCGGCCAGCCGGTCGCCTCGAAGCCGTCGAAGGGCGTCCAGCCTGACCGCGTGGCCATGTCCTCGTGCCGGATCGTCCGCCTGGCCTTCAGATCGACCAGGGTCAGGTCGGCGTCATAGCCCTCGGCCATCCGCCCCTTGCCGGCGATGCCGAACACCCGGTTGGCCCCATGGCTGGTCAGGTCGATGAACCGGTCCAGCGTCAGCCGCCCGTTGGCCACATGCGTCAGCATCACCGGCACCAGCGTCTGCACCCCCGGCATCCCCGACGGCGAGGCCGGATAGGGCCGGGCCTTTTCCTCCAGCGTATGCGGCGCGTGGTCCGAGCCCAGCACGTCCGCCACCCCCTGCTCGATCCCCCGCCACAGGCCGGCGATGTGATAGTTGTTGCGGATAGGCGGGTTCATCTGCGCCAGACCCTTCAGGCGGTCATAGGCCTCGTCGCCGTCCAGCGTCAGGTGCTGCGGCGTCAGTTCCATGGTCGCCACATCCTTGTGGTTGGCCAGGAATTCGACCTCCTCGGCCGTGGTCACGTGCAGCACGTGGATGCGGGCGCCCGTCTCCCGCGCCAATCGCACCAGCCTGCGGGTGCTCATGATGGCGCTCTCGGGATCGCGCACCTCCGGATGGCTGGTCCAGTCGCCGGTCCGCGCCAGCGGCCGCCGCTCGACCAGCCGGTACTCGTCCTCGGAATGGAAGGTCGCCCGCCGCTTCACATGACGCAGCACCTCCCGCACCCCGTCATCATCCGCGACCAGCAGGGTCCCCGTCGAGGCCCCCATGAACACCTTGACCCCGCAGCACCCGGGCAGCCTTTCCAGTTCGCCGAGAAACTGCGCATTCTCGTGCGTCCCGCCGATGTAGAAGGCGTGGTCGGTCCACATCCGGTCCCGCGCCCGCGCCAGCTTGTCGGCCAGCGCGTCCGGATCGGTGGTCGCCGGCTCGGTGTTCGGCATCTCGAACACGGCGGTCACCCCGCCCAGCGCCGCCGCCCGGCTGCCCGTCTCGAGATCCTCCTTCCACTCCAGCCCCGGCTCGCGGAAATGGACCTGGGTGTCGATCACCCCCGGCAGGACGGTCAGTCCCGTGGCGTCGACAATCTCGCCCGCCGACGCCTGCGACAGGTCGCCGACGAAGGCGATCCGGCCGTCGATCACCCCGACATCGGCCATGCCCCGTCCGGCGTGATTGGCTACCTCGCCGCCGCGGACGATCAGGTCGAATGTCTGGGTCATGGCCCGGCCCTATACCCGCTCGGCCAGCACCTTGCGAGCCGCCTTCAGCACCCGCTCCGCCGGCAGGTCGTTCATGTGCAGGATGGCCTGGTCCAGCCGCGGATCGATCTTGCGGTATTCCTCGACCGAGCGCGGCCCGCGCACCGCGACCCCGCCCCATGGCCCCCGCTCGACCTCGTCCGACGGGCCATAGGCCGCGACCACCGGCGTCCCCGACGCCACCGCCAGATCGGTCCACAGCGAGTCCCCGCCCAGATACAGGGCGCAGCGCCCGACCGCCGCCACCGCCTGCAGCGGGCTCAGACGCCCCTGCAGCTCGATGGTCCGGCGCCGCGGCAGGGCCAGGCGGATGGTGTGCGCCGCGTCGCGGTCCGCCTCCGCCCCGACCACGACCACCCGGCCGCCTTCCAGCGGGCCGCCCTCGCCCACCAGCGTCGACGCCACCTTGGCGAAGCGCTCGGCGGGCCAGCGCCGCCCCATCCACTCCGCCCCGGGGCCGACGGCCAGCAGCGGCCCCTCGCCCGGGGGGATCAAGGCGTCCGCCGCCGCCTGCGTCGCCTCCGACACGAACAGCTTCGGGGCCGGGCTCTCGTCCAGCTGCAGCACCCGCGCCGCCAGTTCCACGGCGTGCACCCCCGGCTCGCGCTCCCCGCGCACCGCCCGCTTCTGCCGCTTCAGCTTGCCGGACAGGGCCGAGCCGCGCATGTCGACCACCAGTCCCCAGTTGGTCGCCCGCACCTGGTTCCACAGACCGAACCAGTCGAGCCGCGTCTCCTTCTCCAGTACGATCAGCCGGTCCAGCCGCGGCGTGTCGGCGAACAGGGCCGCGCTGGCCGGCGACCCCACCACCGTGAAGCGCGCCTGGGGCATGGCCCCGACCAGATACGCCAGCACCCCGCTCGACAGCACCGCGTCCTGCGCGCCCGCCTCGGCGACATAGAGGATGGGAAACCGGCCCGTCATGATTGGACCGTATACGGATTCTCGCCGTTCATCAGGGGCCAACAGGTGTGGTCCACAGGCGCGCAAGGCCCTATCTGGACCGTATGACGACCCGCATCGCCCGCCTCGACAGCCGCGCCCTCGTCCGGGTTTCCGGCCCCGACGCCCGGCCCTTCCTGCACAATCTCCTGACCCAGGACGTCGAGACGCTGGCGGGCGGCGAGCTCCGCTTCGGCGCCCTGCTCTCCCCGCCGGGCCGGCTGCTGTTCGACCTGTTCCTGCACGGCGAGGCGGACGGCGTGCTGCTCGATGTCGCCGCCGACCGCCGCGAGGCGTTGCTGCAGCGCCTGTCGATCTACCGGCTGCGCGCGGCCGTCGCCCTCGAAGCCGATGACCGGCCGGTGTTCGCCTCGTGGCCCGATGTCGCCGACGGCTTCGTCGCCGACCCCCGCCTCTCCGCCCTCGGCGGCCGGCGGCATGGCGGCGGGATCGACACCGATGCGACCGAGGCCGACTGGCAGGCCCACCGCCTCGCCGTGGGCGTCCCCGACCCTGCGACCGACGCGCCCCCGGACCGGACCTATCCCATCGAGGCCGATTTCGACCTGCTGAACGGCATCGACTTCCAGAAGGGCTGTTTCGTCGGCCAGGAGACGACCTCCCGCATGAAGCGCCGCGGCAGCATAAAGAACCGGATGCTCCCCCTAGCCTTCGACGGTCCGCCCCCGTCCTTCGGAGCCGAGGTGCTGAACGGCGACCTCCGCGCCGGCGAGGTGCTCGGCGGCATGGAGGGGGCCGCCATGGCCCTGCTGCGGCTGGACCGGCTCGACGGGGTGCTCACCGTCGACGGCCGGCCCGTCACCGTACGCCGGCCGGAGTGGATGGACGCATGACCCGCCTGATCGATCTCAGCCACACCATCGAGGCCGGCATGGTGACCTACAAGGGCCTGCCGGCGCCGCTGATCTGCGACCACCTCAGTCGCGAGGCGTCGCGGGCCAACTACGATGCCGGGACCGAATTCCAGATCGGCCGCATCGAGATGGTCGGCAACACCGGCACCTATCTGGACAGCCCCTTCCACCGCTACGCCGACGGCGAGGACCTCAGCGACATCGGCCTTGAGCGCGTCGTCGGCCTGCCGGGGATCGTGGTCCGCGCGCCGGACCTGCAGGCCATCGGCGCCGACCGCTTCGAGGGCCGCAACCTCGCCGGCAAGGCGGTGTTGATCCACACCGGCTGGGCCCGCCACTGGCGCACCGACGCCTATTTCGAGGATCACCCCTTCCTGACCGAGGCGGCGGCCGCCTTTCTCGTCGAGGCCGGCGCCGCCCTCGTCGGCATCGACTCCCACAACATCGACGACACCCGCACCCGCGCCCGCCCGGCTCACACCCTTCTGCTCGGCGCCGGCGTCCCGATCTGCGAACACATGCGCGGGCTCGAGCTGCTGCCCGACGCCGGCTTCCGCTTCACCGCCGCCCCGCCCAAGGTGAAGGCCTTCGGAACCTTTCCGGTCCGGGCGTTCGCGGAGGTGGCGGCGTGACCGTCCATCGCTGCGCCTGGTGCGGGACCGATCCGCTGTACGTCGCCTATCACGACGAGGAATGGGGCGTGCCCGAGTACGATGCCCGCGCCCTGTGGGAGAAGCTGGTGCTGGACGGCTTCCAGGCCGGGCTGGCGTGGATCACCATACTGAGGAAGCGCGAGGGGATGCGCGACGCCTTCGACGGTTTCGATCCCGAGAAGGTCGCCCGCTACGGCGAGGCCGAGATCGAACGGCTGCTGGGCGACGCCCGCATCATCCGTTCGCGGGCCAAGATCAACGCCGCCATCAAGGGCGCGCGGATCTGGCTGGAGATGCGCGACAACGGCGAGGATTTCTCCGCCTGGCTCTGGTCTTTCGTGGGCGGCGCGCCGATCCAGAACCTCTGGCCCGACAGCGGCGCCCGCCCGGTCGCCACGCCGGAGTCCGAAGCCATGGCCAAGGCGCTGAAGAAGCGCGGCTTCACCTTCTGCGGCCCCGTGATTGTGTATGCCTTCATGCAGGCTGTGGGCATGGTCAACGATCACGGCGTCGAGTGCTTCCGTCACCGGCAGGTTCGTGCGATGGCGGCCGGGTGAAGACCCCGTCGAAGAAACCGGCCAAAGGCAAGGCTGCGGCGAAGGCGCCGGCCAGGGCGGCGCGCGGCTTCCCCACGCTGGCGCTCGAGACGGTGCTGATCCAGTCCTGCGGCGGGCTGGTCTGCGGCGTCGACGAGGCGGGGCGTGGCCCCTGGGCCGGGCCGGTGGCCGCCGGGGCGGTCATCCTGCACCATGACGACCTGCCCGAGGGCATCGACGACTCCAAGGCCCTGACCGCCGACCACCGCGAGATCCTCGAGATCGAGATCAAGGCCCGGGCGCTGGCCTGGGGCGTCGGCTTCGCCTCGGTCGAGGAGATCGCCGAACTTAACATCCTGCACGCGACCGGCCTGGCCATGTGCCGCGCCATCGAGGCCATGGCGGTCCAGCCCGCGGCCGCGCTTGTCGACGGCAACTATCGGTTCAAGCTGCCGTGCGACGTGCAGACCGTGGTCGGCGGCGACGGCCTGTCGCTGTCGATCGCTGCGGCCTCGATCCTCGCCAAGACGGCGCGGGACCGGCTCATGATCGAGCTCGACGCCGAGTACCCGGGCTACGGCTTCGCCGGTCACAAGGGCTACAACGCCCCGGTCCATCAGGAGGCTTTGAGGACGCTGGGCCCCTGCCCGGCCCATCGCCGCGGCTGGGCTCCGATCCGGGCGTTGCTCGAAGAAACCTAGATCTGCATGGCTCCGCCCAGCAGGGCGCCCGCCAGCGCGGCGATGACGCCGCCGAGGCTGATAGTCAGCCAGGCTGGAACGCCGTCAGCCATGTCGGAGAGGTCCGGTCCCCGGTCCAGCGCCGTGTCGTTGGCGACCCGGTTGTCGAAACGCGTCGGCGAGGGCGGTCGCCAGGCTGCGGGCTCGAAGGCGTCCGCCGCTCGGCCATAGGCCCGGCGCGCTTCCAGGCGCCGCGAGGGGGTGAGGGTCATCTGTTCCATGGACGACAAAACGGCCCGGAGTCCGCGGCGTTCCGTACGCTCCCGCTCACGCCGCGTCGGCCAGGTTCACCCGCCGGTCGCTGACCACGAAAAGATATTCGACGTTCCTCAGCCGCCCCACGGCCCCGACCTTCTCGCCCTTCGGATTGTGGATGCCGATGCGCGCCCCGACGTAGCGCGGGCGGGCGATCTCGATAACCTGCACCTCGCCGCGTCCCGACAGCATCCCGACCAGCTGATCGCGCGACAGATAGCCCTCGTCGTTGAACGAGACGATCAGGTTCGGCGCCTTCACCCCTTCGATCACCGCCTGCAGCGCCGGGGCGATGCCGGGCCGGCTGTTGAAGGCGCTCTTGCGGGTGCGGACGTCGATCCGCTTGTTAGCCACGCCATAGGTCTCGGGCTTGTCCCACAGCACCAGGCTTTCCCAGCAGTGGTAGTTGCCGAGGTAGGAATGCTGGTTGTACGGCGGGTCCAGATAGACCAGATCGGCCTCGACCGACGGGGCCAGTTCGACGGCGTCGGCATGGGTGGCCTTGCAGGATCCCGCGGCCACTCCGGGCAGCACGTCCGGCATGCGCAGCTCCAGCGGCTTCAGCGCCCGGCTGGCCCACGACTTCATGTAGGCCATCTGCAGACCGGCCGTTGAGTCCACCCGGTCGGCGGCCTCCATCAGACTGACCAGGGCGATGGCCGGCAGCTCGGGTTCCAGCGCCATGGCCGCGATCCGGTCGCGCATGGCGTCGATCCGCGCCCCATTCTCCGGCGTGAAATACCGCGCATCTTCGCAGAAGGTCTTCGTGAACCAGCCGGCCTCGGGCGCGACCGTCCGAAGCTCCGCCAACACCGCCTCAGCCTTCTCCAGCCAGCGCTCCCGGTCGGCCTGCACATAGGCCGTGGCCAGCACATGGGCGTAGGCGTTGTGGTCGTTCGACCAGACCCGGAAGCCTTCCGCTTTGAGTGAGTGCCCTACACGAGCACTGCCAGAGAAGAGATCACAAACGAGCCCCCCATTTGGTAGGCTGACCGCAACCGCCCCAACAATATGGTTGAGAAGCGCGCGCTTAGACCCGATGTATTTGATCACAGCATCCTCCGGAGAGGATCGTCAGCTAATTCGGGGAGAAACAAAATGGGTAAGCGCCGCTTCGACTACGAACGCATCCAGCAGGCCGACCTCGTGATTACGGCGATGCAGATTGCCGAGGCCAACGGGGGCGCGATCGCCACGACGGACCTGAAGGCGATCATGGTGAAGAAGTTTCACCCAAGCGGTCAGGACGCGGCCCAGAACGCAAACTGGCAGATGAACTTTGAGCAGATTGTGGGCAATCTGATTAGCAACAAAGCCATGCCGGAGAGTATGTTCAGCAAGGGCTACGCTGTCGACACCGACGATGGCTTCGCGCTCACCGACAAGGGCATCAAGTTCCTTGCGGATGTTCCCCATTAACTACCCGACCTACCGGCCGCGCCCCTTCATCGGAACATGCGCCAGTCGCAGCAGATTCGCAGCCCCCGGCGCGCCGAACGGCGTCCCGGCGAGGATCAGCAGCCTCTGGCCCGGCTCGGCGAGGCCGAACTCGACCGCCTTCTCGACGGCGTCGTCGGTGACCTCCTCCAGCGAGGCGGGCTCCCGGCTCAGCCGCGGCTCCAGCCCCCAGACCAGCGCCAGCCGCCGGGCCGTTTCCGGCTTGGGCGTCAGGGCCAGCACCGTCTGCAGCGGGCGCTCGCGCGACATCCGCCGCGCCGTGCCGCCCAAGGTGGTGAACACCACCACGCAGGCCGTCGACTGGGCCTCTCCGGCCTTGCGCGCTGCAGCGACCAGGGCGTCGACGTCGTGCTCGTCCATGCCGGCGTGCTCGGCGTCCATCAGGCCCGGCCACAGAGGGTCGCGCTCCACCCGCTCGATGATCCGGTTCATGATGCCCACGGATTCCAGCGGATAGTCGCCCGACGCCGTCTCGGCCGACAGCATCAGGGCGTCGGCGCCCTCGTAGACCGCATTGGCGACGTCCGAGGCCTCGGCCCGGGTCGGGGCCGGCGCCGAGGTCATCGATTCCAGCATCTGCGTGGCCACGATCACCGGCACTCCGCGCTGGCGGGCGGCCCGGATGATCCGCTTCTGCGCCACCGGCACTTCTTCCGGGTCCAGCTCGACGCCGAGGTCGCCACGCGCCACCATCACCCCGTCGCAATAGTCGAGGATGCTCTCCAGCTCGTTCAGCGCCTGCGGCTTCTCGATCTTGGCCAGGCAGGCGGCGCGGCCCTTCACGATCTGCTTCAGCTCGGCCATGTCCTCGGCCTTCTGCACGAAGCTCAGCGCCACCCAGTCGACGCCGATGCGCAGGGCGAAGGCCAGGTCCTCGCGGTCCTTGGGCGTCAGGGCCGAGACCGGCACCACCGCCTCGGGCACGGCCACGCCCTTGCGGTCCGACAGTTTCGAGCCGCTCTCGACCGTCACATCGGCCCATTCGTCGGTCCGTTCGCCGACGCGCAGCCGCACCCGCCCGTCGTCGAGCAGCAGCAGCATGCCCGTCCGCAGCGCCTTGAAGATCTCCGGATGCGGCATCTGCACCCGCGTCGCGTCGCCCGGCGTCGGGTCGAGATCGAAGCGCATCCTGTGCCCCGGCCCGACCTCGATCTCGACGTCCCGGAACCGGCCCAGCCGCAGCTTCGGCCCCTGCAGGTCGGCCAGCACGCCCAGCGGCCGCTTCAGCGCCAGTTCCGCGCCGCGCACCGCCTTCAGCGCCGCCGCGTGATCCTCGTGCGAGCCGTGGCTGAAATTCAGCCGGAACACGTCGACCCCGGCCTGGGCCAGGGCCTTGACCATGCCGGGCGCCCGGCTGGCGGGCCCCAGGGTCGCGACGATGCGGGCGCGCCGGGCTCTTTTCATCGAATATCCATACGGCCTTGAAGGGGAAGAGGTCCCTTGTGCCCATGAAAGCGCGCCCGGTTAAGGCCGGTTCGCCACCGGACACACAAAGTTATGCGCCGCCAGGTCATCGCAGGGTGCGGAAGGTCACTGAATAACGCAGCGCCTCGCCGGGCGTGATGCTGTGCTGCCAGTCCTGCCGGGCCGGTCCATCGAGCAGATAGGCCGAGCGCGGCGCCAGCGGCAGCGACGCCCGCTCCCAGCCCGCCGCGCGCCGGCGCCGGAACCGCATCGTCGCGGGCGAGACGAAGGACAGGCCGATCACCCTGTCGAACTCGGGCCGGTCGCGGTGCCAGCCGATCCCCGCCCCCGGCGCATATTCGGTGACCATGGCGTGATGGATCGCCTCCGGCTCCAGCCGCGCGAATGCGGCCGCGGCCGCGCGAGCCGGCAGAAGGAAGTCGGGGATCGGCTCCGCGGCCTCCAGGCGGCTGGCCGAAAAGTCGTAGCGCCCGCCGTAGGACACGATCCGCCGGTTGCCCTTGAAACCGTGAAAGTCGAAGGCCTGGAACGGCAGGCTGGCGAACGCCTCCACCAGGCGTTCCGCCTCGTCCGCGGCGATCACGCCCTCCGCATGGCGCAGCCCCTCCGGCAGCCCCGTCCCGGGCGCGCTGAACAGATCGAACTGGTCCGTCGCCGCCGTCACGACTCCAGCTGCTCCATCCGGCACTGCTCCGGCGCCTTGTCGGGCCGGAAGCGCAGCAGCCGCGTCCCGTGCCGGAAGCGCTGGTCCGAAACGTGGTCAAAGCCGACCTCCACCACCAGTTCCGGCCGCAACGGCTCCCACTCGCCCGACCGCCCGGTCGACCAGCGACTCGGCCCGCCCGGCGCGCGCCCGGTGAATCCCGGCCCGCCGCGCAGGGCCTCGAGCCGCCGGGTCAGCTCATCCTTGTCGACGCCCGCGAAGCCCGAGGTGAAGCCCACATGGTTCAGACGCCCGTCGTCGTCGTAGAGGCCGAGCAGCAGCGACCCGACCCGGCCGCCCTCGCTCGCATAGCGGAACCCGCCCACCACGCAGTCGGCCGAGCGCAGCCGCTTGACCTTCACCATGGCCCGCTCGCCCTCGATGTAGGGCCCGTCGCGGCGTTTGGCGACGACCCCCTCCAGCTTGCCGTCGTCCAGCCAGGATTGGGCCAGTCCGGGATCGTCCGTGCCAGGCGACAGGGTCAGCCGCGGCCCGCCGAACCGGTTCACGAAGGTCTCCAGCCGCCCGTGCCGCGCCCGGTGCGGCAAGCTCCGCAGATCGGCCCCGTCGACGTCGACCAGCATGTCGAACAGGGCGAAGGTCGCCGGCGTCTCGACCGACAGCTTGCGGATCCGTGACTCCGCCGGATGCAACCGCTGCTGCAGCGCCTCGAAGGCGAAGCGGTCGCCGTCCTGCGCCAGCAGTTCGCCGTCCAGCCCAAACGTCTCCGCCTTGATCTGCTGCAGCTGCCCGACTACCTCGGGGAAGAACCGCGCCAGCGACTTTCCGGACTTGGCCAGCAACTCGACCCGCCCGTCCGCCTTGAAGGCGAGGCAGCGGAAGCCGTCCCACTTGGGTTCGTACCACCAGCCGTCGCCCGCCGGCAGCGCCCGTTCCGTCCGGGCCTCCATCGGCGTCGCCGACATCAGTCTCATGCCGTCGCCCCCACCGGGAACGGCCGGCTGAGGAAGCGCGAGCCGGCCAGACCGAACCGCCATGGCGTCTCGGCCCCCTTGCGAATGCCGATGCGCACGCCCTGTACGAGGGCCGGCGGCTGCACGTGCAGCCTCAGGGCGAAGGGCGCTTCGTCCAGCGGCCGCACGTTCAGGCCACCGTCGATCCCCAGCGCCTCGCACAGCTTGCCCGGCCCCGAGCACAGACTCTCGGGCGGCAGCGGCCCGCGCCGTTCGCGCATCCGATCCACGCCCGTGCGCGGCTCCAGCGCCCGCACCAGCACTGCGCTGCCCGGCTGGCCGGCGTCGCAGACGACGTTGAAGCACCAGTGCAGGCCGTAGATCCGGTAGACGTAGGCTCGCCCCGGCGGCCCGAACATCGGCGCGTTGCGCGCGGTCGGCCCGACGAAGCTGTGCGAGGCCGGATCGAAGACGTCATAGGCCTCGGTCTCGACGATCACGCCGCCGACCCCGTCGACCTCCAGCTCGGCCCCGATCAGGGTCCGGGCCACCGTCTCGGCGGGCTGTTCGAAGAGAGTCTGCAGCATCTCACGCCAACGCCGCAGCGCGGTCCCGGTTCGGCTTGGTGCGAGCGGCGGGGGTCGAACCCGCATGACCGAAGTCGAGGGATTTTAAGTCCCTTGCGTCTACCAGTTTCGCCACGCTCGCATGATCGTCAGCGCGCCGACGCCGCGGCCGCCGACGCCCGCAGGGCCCGGAAATCCACATCCGAGTCCGCGATCAGCCAGACCAAGGCGGCCCAGGCGGCCACGTTCTGGTTCAGCTGCGCCGGATCGATCTTGTCCAGGGTGTCGTCCGCCGTGTGGTGCAGGTCGAAATAGCGCGTGCCGTCCTGGTTCAGGCCGAACACCGGCACCCCCGCCCCCGCCAGCGGACCGATGTCGGCTCCGCCGGACAGTTCGGGCTGCGGCGAGCTCAGCACGCCGATCGGATACAGCACCCGCGCCGCGGCCCGGGCGAAGTCGGAACCCTGCGCCCCCGGGGGCAGGCCCAGCGCATAGATCCGGTCGGCCCCGAAATCGCTCTCGCCGGCGATCACATGCTTCTCCACCGCCGGACCGATGCCGCGCAGATAGGCGCCGCCGCCGTTTCCGGTGTCGGTCGGCTGCGCCACCTCCTCGGACCCGTACAGCACGACGCGGACGGTCCGGGCCGGCCGCCGGCCGCTCTCGGCGATGGCCTTGGCCGCGGCCAGGGTGATGGCCCCGCCGGCGCCGTCGTCGATGGCCCCCGTTCCGAGATCCCAGCTGTCCATGTGCGAACCGAGGACGATGATCTCGTCCGGGCGCGAGCGGCCGACGATGTCGCCGATGACGTTCTGGCTGACCGTCTGATAGGTGTGGGCGGTCGAGGACAGGCGCAGCCGCACGGTCTCGCCCATCCCGATCAGGCGCGAGACCTGGTCGGCGTCCGGAGCGCTGAGCGCGAAGCCCGGCAGCGGCACGCGGCCCTCCACGTAGCGGGTCGTGCCGGTGTGCGGCATGCGGTGCTCGTCCGAGCCGACCGAGCGCATGATGAAGGCCACGGCGCCCTTGGCCGCCGCCGCGCCTGGCCCTGCGCCCCGGATGCGGGTCAGGGGGCCGTAGCCGGCGCCGTCCTGCATCCGCACCATCTGGCCGGCGTCGACGAAGGCGATCTTGCCCGCCAGCGATCCGGCGGGCGCGGCGTTCAGGGCCTCGAGACTGTCGAACCGCACCACCTCGGCCTCGATCACGCCGTTGGTGCCGGGCGAATGGCCCAGCGCCGCCACGGCCAGCCGCTGCGGATGGTCGCCGACGATGGAGGCGCTCTCTTCGCCCCGCTCCCAGCCGACCAGCGGGAACTCCTCGATGCGCACGTTCTGGAAGCCCTGGGCCCGCATATAGGCGGCGGCCCAGGCCGAGGCGTCCTGCTCGGCCTTCGAGCCGGCCGGCCGCGGTCCGAAGCGGGTCGTCAGCTGGGTGACGTAGTCCAGGGCGATGTTCCGCTCCATCGCCGCGTCACGGATCGCCTCCGCCCGCTGGACGGTGGCCGCGTCCTGCGCCATGGCGGGCGCGGCGGCGAGGCTCAGCGCGAGCGCGCTGGCGGCGAGAAGACGGGCGGACAGGGACATCGGCGGCTCCGGGACTCACGGGGAGCCCGAACCTAGACCGGCGGCGTCGGGGAAAGAAGCGACGCCGGGCGGAGTTTTGATCGGCCACACATAAGCAGGACTGGCCGTTCGACATGAAACCGCCGCCTTGCTCGCCCGCTCTTGGAGGTATGCGCGCCGTCCTCATCGCCATGTGTCTCGCCGCCTGCAGCCCCGCGGGAACGCCTCCGGCTGCGCCGCCGCCCCTCGAGTCGCCCGCCACGCCGGCCTTGAGAGCGGCCGACATACGCGGCGAATGGCGGCTGACGGCGATGAACGGCCGTCCCGCCCCGGCCCCGGACGACAGCGACTCGATCCATCCGATCCTGATGACGGTGGGCGACTTCACCTTCCGCGCCCGCTCCCAGTGCGTGGCCTTCTGGCGGCGCTATGAGCGGGCGGGCGACCGGCTCGTCGTCACCCAGGCCAATCCCGGAGCCATGTGCGCCCGCGGCCTGTCGCCGTGGGAGACGGAGTTCGACCGCACGCTTTCAGCGGTGACCGGGGCCGAACGCAGCGACGGGGTCCTGCAGTTGACCGGGCCCGACGCAGCCTTGACCTTCGAGGCCGCGCCGCCTCTCCCGCGGGAGCCGATCACCGGCCGCTGGCGGCTGCAGGTCTTCCACGGCGCGGCGCCGCCGGCCGGCGCGGCGCCGATCGAGTTGACGATCACGGACGGGCGGATCGAGGCGAACGCCTGCGTCTTCGCCGGCTGGCGCTACCGCCAGGACGGATCGCTGCTCGAGCTGACGCCGCAGGACGGCGCCGTCTGCGAACGCACCACGACGGCCTTCGAAGAGCGGTTCGGGGCCTTCATGGACCGCGTCATGCGCGCCACGATCATCCACGATGGTTCGCTGATCCTCGACAGCCCGCTGGAGCAGGTCGAATTCGCCCGGATCGGGTAGGGCTCTATTCGCCCTTGATGTAGGGCTCGACCGGCCCTTGCAGCTTGACCGTCAGCGCCTTGCCGCGGCGGTCGACGCGATTGCCTACGGCGAGGCGCACCCAGCCCTCGGAGACGCAGTATTCCTCGACATTGGTCTTGTCCTCGCCCTTGAAGCGGACGCCGACGCCCTTCGCCAGCAGATCGGCGTCGTGGAACGGGCTGTCGGGGTCGACGGACAGGCGGTCGGGAAGATCGGTCATGGTGAGGCGCTCGGCGAAGGACAGGTCGCGCCTTTAGCCGAGGACGGCCCCGCCTCCAAGAGAGCTTGACCTGACGCGGCGTCAATCGGCTAGGTTCGTTGCGAATAGCTACGGACCTTTCATGCGCGAGCCGGCCATAAGCGACTTCACCGCTCCCGCCGCCGACGGCTTCCCGCTGTCGATGCGGCTGATCTCGGCTGAACGCCCGACCTTGGCGGTTCTGGTCAGTTCCGGAACCGGCTTTCCGAAAGGCTTCTACGACCGGTTCGCCCGGCATCTGGCCGGCAAGGGCGCCGCGGTCCTGACCTACGACTTCCGCGGCATCGCCGGCTCGCGGCCCGAGGACCTCGCGGCGATGGAGATGGACTATCCCGACTGGGGCCGGCTCGACATGCCCGCCGCCCTGGACGCCCTGGCCGCGGCCGCGCCGGGCCTGCCGGTCGTCCATGTCGGCCACAGCGTCGGCGGCCACTTCCTCGGCTTTATGCCCAACCACGCCCGCCTGGCCCGCCACGCCTTCGTCTCCGTCGGCAGCGGCTACTGGGGCCGGCACCACCGCGCCTACAATCCGCTCGAACTGTTCTTCTGGTTCGGTTACGGCCCGTGGAGCCTGCTCCGGCGCGGCTATATCCGGGGCGGCGGCCTGTGGGCGGGGACCGACCTGCCCCGCGGGGTCTGGCGGACCTGGCGGCGCTGGTGCCTCAAGGAAGCCTACTTCCGCGACGAGCTGCGGGACCGGCTGAAGCCGCACCATTTCGAGGCCGTGAGCGCGCCGATCCGCTCGTGGATCTTCACCGACGATCCGATCGCCACCCCCGTCACCTCGCCTATCCTGCTCGAGGTCTACCCCAACGCCCCGCGCGAGGTGGTGGTGCGGTCGCCGGCCGACTACGGCGTCGCCCGCATCGGCCACGAGGGGGCCTTCCGCCGCGGCATGGAGCCGCTCTGGGACGAAATGTTCGCCTGGCTCCGGGACGGCGGACGCGACGGGCCGCATTGCAGGTGACGGCGCCGCGCGCCTCGTGCTAGCGCGGAGGAGGTCTTGTTCGGGGGAGCATCCATTGCGTGTTTTCGGCCTCATCGTCGCCGCGGCCCTGGCCGCCGGCGCCACCGCCTGCGGCTCGCCCGAAGCCGCCGCCCCGCTCCCGGCCAGCCTCGAGGACGGCGACAGATGCTTCGCCCAGCGCAACTGGAACTGCGCTGGCCGCAACTACCACGGCTATCTCAGAAACTATCCGAACGATCCTGCCGTCAACGCCAAAGCCGGCATCGCCTACACCCGGGCCGGCCACCACCGCGAGGCCGTGCCGTTCTACAAATACGCCGAGAGCCTGGGCGTGATCACCTACGATATGTACGCCGGCTACGCGATCAGCCTCGACGCCACGGGCGACCTCGACGGCGCCATCCGGGCCAACCGCAAGTCGCTGGAGCTGGTTCCCAGCCTGGTCGACGTGCGCGGCAGTCTGGCCGCCCAGCTGGTCCGCAAGGGCCAGCCGCGCGAGGCGGTCGAGCTGCTGGAGGAGTTCGACGCCATGCTGGGACGCGAGGGGCAACCGCCCTATTTCACCGCCCAGATCGCCTCGATCCGGCAGACCGCCGGCCTGGACTGACCGCCTCGTCCGCTGCGGGCATTACCGCTCGTTAAGTTGACGCCCGAGGCCGCGGGGGTCCTCCTGCCGGCGGGAGGACCTCATGATCCACGCCATCCTGTTCGCGGGGCTGCTGCAGACCGCGCCGGCCGCTGCGCCCGCGCCGCCCCGCCCCATCGACTGCACCGACGCCGACCACAGCGCCTTCAACTTCTGGGTGGGCGACTGGGACGTGAGCGCCACCGGCACGGACACGGTGGTGGCGCGCAGCACCATCTCCTCCACCGCCGGCGGCTGCGCCATCGAGGAAGACTACCACCAGACCGTCGGCCCCGGCGGCGCCCCGGCGACCTATCACGGCGTCAGCTTCAGCGCCTTCGACGCGCGCCGCGGCGGCGTCTGGCGCCAGTTCTACATGGACAGCGGCGGGGCGGTGACGGTGTTCGAGGGCGGCCTGCGCGACGGCGCCATGGTGCTGCAGGCGCCCGGCCGCCCCGGCTCGATCCAGCGCATGACCGTCTCGCCGGAGCGGGACGGATCGGTGCGGCAGCGCGGCGAATCCTCGACCGACGGCGGCGTCACCTGGACTCCGGGCTACGATTTCACCTACCGCCGCCGTTGATCGGCCGGGAGTCGCGCCTAGGTTAGCGGGCCCTTCCGGAGCCCGCCCATGACCGACCAGCCCGCCATCACCGTCGACGGAAACCGCATCCCCCTGCTCGGCTTCGGCACCTGGATGCTGGAGCCCGTCGACGCCCGCCGCATGGTCGCGGAGGCGCTGCGCATCGGCTACCGCCACATCGACACGGCCTGGATCTACCGCAACGAGGCGGCGGTCGGCGACGGCATCCGCGACGCGATCGGCGCCGGCCATGTCGCCCGCGACGAAATCTGGCTGACCACCAAGATCTGGGTCGATCATTTCCACCGCGACGCCCTGCTGTCGCAGGCGGAAGAGTCCGCCGCCAGCCTCGGCTTCACCCCCGACCTGCTGCTGCTGCACTGGCCGAAGAAGACGCCTCCCTTCGCGGAGACGCTGGGCGCCCTGAACGAGGCGAAGGACCGGGGCCTGACCCGGACCATCGGCCTGTCCAACTTCCCGTCGGCGGAATTCCGGCAGGCCCAGGCGCTGTCGACGGCCAAGCTGGTTACCAACCAGGTCGAGTATCACCCCTACCTCAAGCTGACGACGCTGCTGGACACCGCCCGCGACCTCGGCTCCTCCATCACCGCCTGGTCGCCGCTGGCCCAGGGCAAGGTGGCCGACGACCCGACCCTCAACGACATCGGCCGCGCCCACGGCAAGACGCCGGGACAGGTCACCCTGCGCTGGCTCATCCAGCAGAACGTCATCGCCATCCCCCGCACCGCGAAGGAATCCCGCGCCGCGGAAAACTTCGACATCTTCGATTTCTCGCTGTCCGCCGGGGAGATGGACCGCATCCACGCCCTCGCCCGTCCCGACGGCCGTCTCGGCGACTGGATCGATCCGGCCTTCCGCTGGGACGACGAGGGGTGAGCGTCCACGGCTTCCCGGCCTCCGATCCCGAACAGGTCGCCCTCGGCGCCCGCCTCCGGCGCTGGCGAACCGAGCGGGCGACCGACGTGGAAACCCTCGCCGCGGCCCTCGGCATCACGCCCGCCGACCTGCGCCTCGTCGAGGCCGGCCGCGCCCGTATGACCAGCGCCCAGGTCTCGGCCGCCACCCGCGTGCTCGGCCTGCCGATCTGGGCCCTGACCTCGGACACAGCCGCGCACTGACCGCCTCGGCGGGTGACAGCGCCGCTTCCTCCGCCTAATCCAGCGGTCAGTCTGGAGCGATCGATGGCCTACAAATCCCTGCGCGACTTCATGGTGATGCTGGAAGCCGCCGGCGAACTGGTGCGCGTGACGGAGCCCGTCTCCACCCATCTGGAGATGACCGAGATCCAGACCCGGCTGCTGCGCAACGGCGGCCCGGCGGTGCTGTTCGAGAAGCCGGTCATGCCCGACGGCTCGATCAGCCCCGTCCCCTGCCTCGCCAACCTGTTCGGCACGGTCAGGCGCGTGGCCATGGGCGTGACCCTGGAGAAGAAGCAGCGGACCACCGCCGCCGAACTGCGCGAGGTCGGCGAACTGCTCGCCTTCCTGCGCAACCCGACCCCGCCGCGCGGGCTCGGCGACGCCATGGAGATGCTGCCGCTGGCCCAGACGGTGATGTCGATGCGGCCCAAGGTGGTGAAAAAAGCCCCTGTCCAGGACGTGGTGCTGACCGGCGACCGGATCGACCTGACATCCCTCCCCGTCCAGGGCTGCTGGCCCGGGGAGCCCGCCCCTCTGATCACCTGGGGTCTGGTCGTCACCAAGGGACCTTCTGACGACCGCGAGGACGACTTCAATCTCGGCATCTACCGCATGCAGGTGCTCGGCAAGGACCGCGCCATCATGCGCTGGCTGGCCCATCGCGGCGGAGCCCAGCACTACGCCCGCCACAAGAAGCGCTGCAAGGAGCCCCTGCCCTGCGCCGTCGTCCTCGGCGCCGATCCCGGGACCATCCTCGCCGCCGTCACTCCGGTGCCCGACACCCTGTCGGAATACCAGTTCGCGGGCCTGCTTCGCGGAGCCAAGGCCGAGCTGGTCCCCTGCAAGACCGTGCCGCTGATGGTCCCGGCCCAGGCCGAGATCGTGCTCGAGGGCCACGTCCTGCTCGACGAGCATGCGCCCGAGGGCCCCTATGGCGACCACACCGGCTACTACAATTCCGTCGAGACCTTCCCGGTCTTCCAGGTGTCGGCGATCACCATGCGCCGCGACCCCATCTATCTGACCACCTTCACCGGCCGCCCGCCGGACGAGCCCTCGGTGCTGGGCGAGGCGTTGAACGAGGTCTTCATTCCCCTGCTGCGCGCCCAGTTTCCCGAGATCACCGACTTCTGGCTGCCGCCCGAGGGCTGCAGCTACCGCATCGCCGTGGTGTCCATGAAGAAGGCCTACCCCGGCCACGCCAAGCGCGTGATGCTCGGCGTCTGGAGCTATCTGCGCCAGTTCATGTACACCAAGTGGGTCATCGTCGTGGACGACGACATTGACGCCCGCGACTGGAAACAGGTCATGTGGGCCATCTCGACCAAGATGGACCCGGCCCGCGACATCACCCTGATCGAGAACACCCCGATCGACTATCTCGACTTCGCCAGTCCCGAGAGCGGCCTCGGCTCCAAGATCGGCCTCGACGCCACCGACAAATGGCCGCCCGAGACGAAGCGCGAGTGGGGCGAGGAAATCCGCATGGACGCGGATGTCGTGGCGCGCGTCTCCGAAATCTGGGGCCGTCTCGGCCTGCCGGGCGACGGGTCACCGATCTGGAAACGGCCGGCGTGACCCAAAGGCCGCACGCCTCGCTCAAATGTGTCCAAAAAGCGCTTTTCGGGTGACGAACTTGTAATCTACAAACAGGGTTCGGTTCCCTTCCCGGAGAGGCCTTCATGAAACGCACCCTCGTCGTCGCCATCGCCCTGGCCACCGCCATGCCGGTCATCTCGCTTCCGGTCACGGCGGACGCGCAGGTCCTGACGGGCCGGGGAGCGCCGCGCCGCGCGTCGCCGCCCCGCCCGCGCCTCAGCACCGCCGAGACGAACCGGCTCTATGAGGCCGAGGACCTGGTGGCGGAACTGGATGGGCAGATCGCCGACATCCAGGCGGCGGCCGAGGGCCAGGACGGCGGCCTGACGCCGGCCCAGACCGCCGAGATCGCCGAGCTGACCCGCCGCCGCGACGAGGCCCAGCGCACGGTCGAAAGGCTCCAGGCCAAGCGCGACCGCTGAGCCGTCACGCCGGATAGAGCGCCGCCAGCCGTTCGGCCGTGCGGCGCATCTCCGCCCTCAACGCCTCCGGCGCCATGACCTCGGCCTCGGCGCCGAGGCGCAGAAAGTCGACCGCGGCGTGCTCGACCGATTCAATCGGGACCACGGCCTCGGCCCAGCCGTCGCCGGCCGAGGCGTCGAGGGCTGCGGCGATGCGGGCCTGTTCCACGCCCAGCCGCGCCAGCCGCTTCCGCCCCTCCTTCGACAGCCGCAGCGTCGCCTGACCGGTGAAGATCTCCGCCTCGAACCGGCGCGACGCCTCCGCCCACCAGGCCGCGAGATCGAAACCGGCCGGCCGCTCGAACGACGTCTCTCCGACCGTCAGGTCGAGGATGTTGGCCACGCGATAGGTGCGCGGCTCGCGGCGCCCTCCCTCGCCGGGGCGGGCCGCCAGGTACCAAAGCCCGGCCTTCAGGATCAGGCCCAGCGGCTCCAGCTCGCGCCGCACCTCGCCCTTCCAGCTCTCGTAGCGCACCGTGATGCGCCGGCTGCTCCACACCGCCTGGGCGATGGCCGGCAGGCGTCCGGCCTCGTCACCGGCCTGATACCAGCCCACCGGATCGAGGTGGAACCGCCCCGCCAGCCGCTCCGCCGCCGCCTGCCGCTCCGGCGGCAGGGCCGCCAGCAGCTTCAGCTGCATGGTCGTGACCGCGCCCGCCAGGCCCATCTGCGCAGCCGGCCCGGACAGGCCGCCCAGGAACAGCGTCTCCGCCTCGGCGTCGGTCAGGCCGGTCAGTCGCGTGCGGTAGCCGTCCAGCAGCTGGAACCCGCCGGACCGGCCCCGGTCGGCGTAGACCGGCGCGCCGGCCGCGCTCAACTGGTCGATGTCGCGATAGATGGTGCGCACCGACACCTCGAACTCCGCCGCCAGCGCCTCGGCGGTCATCCGTCCCCGGGTCTGGAGCAGCAGCAGGATGGAGAGCAGTCGGCTGGCGCGCATTTTTCTACGATAGCCGATAAATCCTGACAGCGGGTGTCAGCTTACCCCGCCTATCCCTCTCGCCTCCCCTTGCGAGAAGGAAGACCGCCCATGACCGCCCTCCCCGTCGAATCCGCCGCCGTTCACGACTTCGACTTCCTGTTCGGCCGCTGGACGGTCCGGCACCGCAGGCTTCTGACCCGCGGGGTGGGTGCCGACGACTGGGACGCGTTCGACGGCACGGCCTTCACCGAGCCGCGCATGGGCGGAATCAGCAACATCGAACAGCATGACTGCCCTGCCCGCGGCTGGCGCGGCGTGGCCCTGCGCACCCTCGACCTCGCCGTCGGCGACTGGTCCATCTACTGGATCAGCGACCGCGACGGCCGCCTCTCTCCGCCGGTCGTCGGCCGTTTTCAGGGGGACGGCTGCCGCCTTGAGGGGCCCGATGCCGACGGCGGCCGCCCCGTCGTCGCCCGCTACGAATGGTCCCGCATCGGCTCCGGCGCGCCCCGCTGGGAGCAGCATTTCTCATACGATGCCGGCGCGACCTGGGAGTTGAACTGGGTCATGGACTTCTCGAGGGCCGCGGCGTGATTGTCGAACTGCGCCAGTACACGCTGCATCCGGGCCGGCGGGACGTCCTGATCGACCTGTTCGAACGGGAATTCGTCGACAGCCAGGAAGCGCTGGGCATGACCCTGATCGGCCAGTTCCGCGACCTCGACGATCCCGACCGCTTCGTCTGGTTGCGCGCCTTTCCCGACATGGAGGCGCGGCGGCGCTCGCTCGAGGCCTTCTATTCCGGCCCGGTCTGGCAGGCGAACCGCGACGCGGCCAACGCCACGATGATCGATTCCGACGACGTCCTGCTGCTGACGCCGCTCGGGGGAATCGCCGTGCCCGCGCCCGGCGAAAGAGGGCCGCGCGGGGCCCGCGGTCCGGGGCCGGGTCGGGTTCTCGCCGGCGTGCACGCGCTGGACGGCCCGCACGATTCCCTGCCCCGGCGGTTCCGCGACGTGGCGGTCAGCGCCTTGCGGAACGCCGGCGCCGGCCCGGTCGCGGCGCTGGTCACCGAGGCCGGGACCAACACCTTCCCGCGCCTGCCGGTGCGCGAGGGCGAGCGGGTGCTCGTCTGGCTCGCCGCCTTCGCCGACCCGATGGCGGCCGACGCGGCGTGCGACGTCTTCACGGAGCGGTCGATCCAGCGGCTGCGCCTCGAACCGACGGCCCGGTCGCGCCTGCATGGCTAGGCTCCGCCATACGGACTTGCCACCAGCGAGCGGACGGCGGATGAGGGAGACCATGCGCTCCACCCTGATCCTCGCCGCCTGTGCGGCCCTCGTGTCGAGTCCCGTCATGTCCCAGTCCGCGTCCCCGTCCGTTCCCAACGCCGCCCCCTGGGACCAGGCCTTCCTGCCGCCGGCCCCGGCGTGGGACGGCGGCAGCCGGGCCCTGCTGCGCGACGCCTCGGATCCGTGGGTGACGCCGTTCGAGGCCGATCCGGCCCATGACTTCAGCCCCGGCTACGCCGATACCCGGGCCTGGTTCGACCGCCTCGACGCCGCCTCCGACCTGATCCGCATCGAGCAGTTCGGCGTCTCGCCCGAGGGCCGGCCCATCTACGCCGTCATCGCCTCGAAGGACGGCGCGGCCTTCGATCCGGCCAAGCCTGTGCTGCTGGCCCAGGCGGGCATCCATCCGGGCGAGATCGACGGCAAGGACGCGGGCATGATGCTGCTCCGCGACATCGCCTTCAACGGCAGGGACGACCTGCTGGACCGGGTCAACCTCATCCTGATCCCCATCCTGTCGGTTGACGGCCATGAGCGGGCCTCGGCCTACAGCCGCCCCAACCAGCGCGGTCCGCGCATCCAGGGCTGGCGCACTACGGCGACCAACCAGAACCTCAACCGCGACTACCTCAAGCTGGACCAGCCCGAGATGCGGGCCGTGCGCGGCCTGATCCTCAAATACCGCCCCGACCTCTACGTCGACATCCACGTCACCGACGGCATGGATTACCAGTACGATGTAACCTACGGATACAACGGCGAAAACGGCATATACTCACGCTCCCCCGCCACGGCGCGCTGGCTGGACTCCGCCTTCAAGCCGGCCGTCAACGCGGCTCTGGAGGCGCAGGGCCATATTCCGGGTGAACTGGTCTTCGGTCTCGACGGCGACCCGAAGAGCGGCCTGTCCGACGGCGGTCTCGGCGAGCGTTTCTCCAACGGCTGGGGCTCGGCCGCCCACGTCCCCACCATCCTGATCGAGAACCACAGCCTCAAGCCGCACGAACAGCGCGTGCTCGGAACCTATGTCTTTCTCGAACAGGCCCTGCGCACCCTGGCCGCCGAGGGGTCCGGCCTGCGCGCGGCCATCGCCGCCGACAGCGCCCTGCGTCCGGCGGACATCCCCGCCAACTTCGTGCAGGACGCGCAGCCCTCGACTACCCGCGCCTTCAAGGGCATCCGCTACGAGATGTACGACAGCCCCGCCTCGGGCCGGCAGGAAATACGCTGGCTGGGCGAGCCGGACCCGGAGCTCTGGAATCTGCCGTTCTACTCCTCGCATCCGACCCTGATGCTGAAGCGGCCCGAGGCCTACTGGGTGCCGGCCCACCGGGCCGACATCATCGAGCGCCTGCGCCTCCACGGCGTGACCATGGAGGCGCTGGACGCGCCCCGCACGGTTTCCGTCGAGATGTTGCGCCTCGAAGATCCGAAGCTGGCCACCCGCCCCAACGAGGGCCACGTCCCCGTAACCGTCACCTCGGTCACGCCCGAGCGGCGCGACTGGAGCTTCCCGGCCGGCTCGGTGCGCGTGCCGACGGACCAGCCGCTCGGCGACATCGTGGTGCTGCTGCTTGAGCCGCAGTCGTCCGAGAGCTTCTTCGCCTGGGGGCTGTTCCCCGAGGTTCTCAGTCGCGTCGAATACATCGAGGGTTACGCCATCGCCCCCCTGGCCGAGCGCATGCTCGCCGCCGACCCCGCCCTGAAGGCCGAATTCGAGGCGAAGCTGGCGGCCGAGCCGGCGTTCGCCGCCGACGGCGATGCGCGTTTGCAGTGGTTCTATGAGCGAACCCCGTTCTATGATGACCGCTACCGTCTCTATCCGGTGGCGCGGGAGAACTGACCATGGCCGGGATGATCGCTCTGCACGCCGCGGGCTTCTGGAGCGGTCTTCTCATCCTTGTTCTCATTGTGCTGTCGGTCCGGGTCGTCATGACCCGCCGACGCCAGCGGGTCATTCTCGGGGACGGCGGCGATGAGGTGATGATCGTAGCCGCCCGTCGCTTCGGCAACGCCGCCGAGTATACGCCCGTCGCCATCGGGGCCCTGATCCTGCTGGCCCTGATCGGCTGGCAGACCTGGATCATCCACCTCGTGGGCGCCGCCTTCCTGCTCGGCCGGGTGATCCATCCATTGGGCCTCGCCTTCGGCAAGGGTCCGCCGCCGGCGCGCGTGGTCGGCATGACCCTGACGTGGCTGCCGCTGCTCGTCGCCGCCGTCCTGCTGATCGCGGGCCCCTTCATCGCCTGACGCCGGTTGCGTCGCCGGGGCCGCCCGGCCATATCGGGGCATGTCTGATAGCCTGCCGCCGTCCGCCTCCCCCGACATTCTGTCCGATCTGGTCGCCGCCGCGCTGAGGGCCGGCGCCGACGCCGCCGAAGCCGTCTCCGCCGAGCGCGCCGCCCTCTCCGTCGGCGTCCGCAACGGCGCGCTGGAGGATGTCGAGCGCGAGGAGAGCCGGGACCTTGGCCTGCGGGTCTTCATCGGCCGCCGCCAGGCCACCGTTTCCGCCTCGGGCCTGTCCGACGCCACCCGCGCCCGGCTCGTCGAGCGCGCCGTGGCCATGGCCCGGCTCGCGCCCGAGGACCCATACGCCGGTCTCGCCCCGCAGGACCGCCTCGCCCGCGGCCCGTTCGCCGACCTCGACCTGTTCGACCCGTCCGGGCGCTCCGCGGCCGAGTTGGAGGCGGTCGCCGCCGAGGCCGAGGCCGCCGCCTTGGCCGTGCCCGGCGTCGCCCGCTCCGAGGGCGGCCACGCCTCGGCCTCCTCGAGCCGGTGGCGCCTGGTCACCTCGCACGGCTTCGACGGCGCCTACCACGGCTCCGCCTTCTCGCTGGGCGTCGGCGTCATCGCCGAGAAGGATGGTGCCATGGAGCGGGGCGGCGAGCACCGCGCCGCGCGACACCTGTCCGACCTGCCCGCCCCGGACTGCATCGGCGCCGAGGCCGGCCGCCGCGCCGTCGCCCGCACGGGGCCGCGCAAGATCGCCTCGACCACCGCCCCGGTGATCTTCGAGAACCGCCTGGCCATGCAGATCCTGTCGCCGCTGATCGGCGCCGTCTCCGGTCCGTCGATCGCCCGCGGGACCTCCTTCCTCAAGGATCGGCTCGGCCAGGCCGTGCTGCCGCAGGGCGCCAATCTGATCGACGATCCCTTCCGTCCGCGCGGCCTCGGCTCGACCCCGTTCGACGACGAGGGCGTGGCGGTGACCCGCCAATCAATCATTGACGACGGCGTCCTGACCACCTGGCTGCTGAACAGCGCCGCGGCCGCCCAGCTGGGCCTCGCCTCGACCGGTCATGCCTCGCGCGGCCTTGCCGGCCCGCCCGGGGTGTCGACCCACAACCTGCATCTCGAGCCCGGCGACCGCGATCTCGACGGCCTGATGGCCGATGCGGGGGCCGGCCTGCTGGTCACCTCGATGTTCGGCCCGTCCCTGAACGCCAACACCGGCGACTGGTCGGCGGGGGTTTCCGGCTTCTGGTTCGAGAACGGCGCCGTGGCCTGGCCGGTCAGCGAGATCACCGTGGCCGGCAAGCTGACCGATCTGTATGCGCGGATGCAGCGCGGCTCGGACCTCGAGTTCCGCGGGGCCAACAACAGCCCGTCCCTGATGTTCGACGCGGTCGCCATCGCCGGGAAATGACCAGTCCGGCGGCCGACCTCGACCTGATCCGCGCCGCCGCCCTCGCCGCCGGCGAGCTGGCCCTCGCCGAGCGCGAGGCCGGGCTCAAGGTCTGGTCCAAGTCGGGCGGCTCGCCCGTCACCTCGGCCGACATGGCGGTCGACCGCCTGCTCCGCGAAGCGCTGCTCGGCGCCCGCCCGGATCATGGCTGGCTGTCCGAGGAGACCGCCGACACCCCCGACCGTCTCGGCGCCCGGCGCATCTTTGTCGTGGATCCGATCGACGGCACCGTCGCCTATATGAAGGGCAAGCCGTGGTGGTGCATTCCCATCGCCGTCGTCGAGGACGGCCGCCCGGTCGCCGCCGTCATCCACGCCCCGGCCCTCGGCGAGACCTTCACCGCCGTGCTCGGCGGTGGAGCCTGCCTCAACGGCCGGCCGATCACTGCGTCCGACACCGCCGATCTCGATGACGCCTCGGTGCTGGCCGACGCCCGCCTGATGGAGGGCCCGCACTGGCCTGAGCCGTGGCCGGCGATGCGCTACGAGAAACGCAACGCCATCGCCTATCGCATGGCCCTCGTCGCCGCCGGCGCCTTCGACGCGGCCATCGCCCTGACGCCGAAATGGGACTGGGACGTCTGCGCCGGCGCCCTGATCGTCGAGGAGGCCGGCGGCAAGGTCAGCGACCACCACGGCGGCGCGTGGCGCTTCAACCGCCCCGACCCGCGGCAGAACAGCCTCGTCTGCGCCGCCCCGGCCCTTCACCCGTTGATCGTGCGGCGCACAGCGCCTATTCCGCTCGCGCCGTGATCCCTCCCTGCCCGGAACGCCCATGACCGCCGAAACCGAAACCACCCAGCTGCTCCACCTCGTCATCGGCGGCGAGCTGCGCCATCTCGACAAGCCCGTGTTCCGCGACCTGTC
Organism: Brevundimonas sp.; assembly: GCF_036402095.1. Lineage (GTDB taxonomy): Bacteria > Pseudomonadota > Alphaproteobacteria > Caulobacterales > Caulobacteraceae > Brevundimonas. The sequence continues at coordinate 28,562 of NZ_DASWTO010000023.1, forward strand.
CAAGGTCGAGTTCGTCGGCGCCTTCCCCAACTACGAGGAGGCCCGCAAGGCCTGGAAGGCGCGGGCGCAGGCGACGGTGGACAACGCTCACATGAGGTACTTCATCCTGCACGCCCACCGGCTGATCGACCCCCGCGGCGACGGGCAGTAGCGGAACGGGCCTGCGGCTGACGCGCTTTCCCTCCGACAGCCACGCTACGGAGGGCCCGCCCATGACCACCACCACCCTGATCGTCCTCGCCCTGCTGGCGCTCGGCGTGGGCATCGTCGTCTGGGCCGTGCGCCGCAAGCCGTCCGACCGGCCGACCGCCCTGCCGGGCGAGAGCGACACCGCCTGGAACGACCCCGTCACTCCGGCCGACAGCGCCGCCCGCCGCGCCCCCGACGCCGAACCGCGCCCCTGAGGCCTATTCCCGCCTGAGGAATTTCTCGGTCAGCAGCGTGCCCCACCACTGCGCCTTGAACTCGGCCCGGATCGCCTTCGGGTCATAGGCCTCGCTGTCGACCCAGTCGATGAAGCTCACCCCCGTCGGCTCGACCTCCTTCAGGTATTTCTCCAGCGTGTAGTCCAGCACCCCGGTCAGCCCCTCGCGATGGTGCAGGTATTTCTTGTCCAGCTGGCGGATGGCCTCCGCGATCGGCTCGCCGAGGTGGAAGGGCCGGTACAGCACCGCCATCATCCCGGCCCGGTCCGCCCCCGACTTGCAGTGGATCAGCACCGGATAGTCGATGGTCCGGAACAGCTCGCGCGCCCGATGGATGCGGTCCTTCTGGGGCGGATCGCGGCTGTCCAGCGGCGCGTCGATCAGGGTGAGGCCCAGCCGCGCGCAGGCGTCCTTCTCCAGCGCGTAGTAGGCCTCGTCCCGGGCCCCGCGCAGGTTGATGACCGTCCGGATCCCCTGCCCCTTCCAGTACGCCAGCTGCCGCGGCGACGGCTGGTTGGTCCGCACCAGGTCCGGCCCCAGCCAGTGGGCGTTCATGAACCACCGCCGCAGGAAGGCGTGGTCCTTCCAGACATAGTCCCAGCGCGCCTTCAGGCGGCCCAGGCGGGTTGAGAGGTCGTAGCGGGACATGCGGCGGAGATAGCCTCCGGCGGCGCCGGACGCCACAGGCCCAGCCTCTACATTTCCGGCTCTACATTCTCGACAAGACGCCGCCACATGCGCGACTTGATGGATATCCTCGATAGTTCCGTCCCGTGAGCGATCGGCGGAGGACTAGACGCGCCCCCCTGAGAGCAACCCGGCTGGCCGTGCAGTTGAGCTGCCGGAACCTGCGCCGCGACCGCCGGGGGGCGCCGAGCCGCCCTTGGGCGAGTGTCCCTTGCAGGGACCCGGCGCGGCTTGCCCCTTGCTCGCTCTCCTTCCAGTTGAAGGAGTTTGTCCCATGCCGATACACCCTCTGGTCGCAACCACCGCGGCCGTGTTCCTTATGGCGGCGGGGCCGACCTTCGCAGGCGAGCGGGGAGGACCGGGGGGTCCGCAGAGCTGCGGCGGCGGCTGCGGCGGCGGTGGCGGTCATCATCGTCCGCCCCACCGTCCCCCGCACCCCGGCGGTTCGACCAATGTGAACGTCAACGTCAACGCGCACGCCCGCGCCTATGCCGAGGCCAGCGCCCGCAGCGAGCTGAATGCGCGCACCTGGAGCGGCGGCGCCTACGGGCGCGGCGGCGGCGGCGGCACGGTCTACGTCGGCGGCGGCGGATACGCCGAAGGCGGCGCCTACGGCTACTCCGAGGCCTGGTACGGCGCCATCGACCGTCTCGGGCCGGCTCCGGTCAGCGCGCCCTTCGGCTACGTCGTGCGCGGCTTCGGCCGCGAGTACATCGGCTGGCGCGGCGCCCCCGGCTTCCGCCGCGGATGCGACTGCGCCCCGCCGCCGCGCCACTACGGTTACGCGCGGGAAGACGCCTGGTACGAGCGGTCGGAGTCGTACTACGAGGAGCGCCACGAGCGATCGGAGAGCTACTACGACGCGCGCGACCACTACGCCGGGCGCCGCCGCATCGAGGTCGCCCCGCCGCCCGTGCGCGTCGCCGCGCCGGAAATTCACGTCCTGCCGCCCGAAGTCTATGTCGAGCCGCCGGTCGTCCACGCCGCCCCGCCGGTCTACGTCCAGGCCCCTCCGGTCTATGTGCAGTCGCCGCCGGTCCATGTCGCCGGGCCGGAAATCCACGTCGCCGCGCCCGAGGTCCACGTCGCCCCACCGACCGTGGCCGCCGCCCCGCCGGTCGTGGTCCT
>NZ_DASWTO010000024.1:0-24092 GCF_036402095.1 Brevundimonas sp.
CCCAGCTCCGCCACCCTCGTGACCTCCGTCTCGCCGGCGGCCAGCCAGACCTGGAGCTGGACCTACAACACCGGCCGGCGGGTCGCCACGGCGACGGGACCTGAGGGCGAAACCGCCAGCTACGTCTATGACGCGCGTGGCGACATCACCCAAACCACGCTCGCGCCCAAGACCGGCGGGACGGAAGCGAACCTGGTGACCAGCGCGGTCTATCCGTCGACCTGCTCCAACCCGGTGACCTGCAACCTGCCGACCTCGACCACGGACGCGGCGGGCAACGTCACGGACTATACGTGGAGCAGCACCCACGGGGGGCTTCTGACCGTCACCGCCCCGGCGCCGACCTCGGGCGCGACGCGGCCGCAGACCCGCTACACCTATGCGCCGCAGACGGCGTACTACAAGAACAGCAGCGGCGTGATCGCCGCCGCCCCCTCGGCTGTCACCCTTCTGACCCAGGTCTCCGCCTGCACCGTGGGGACCAGCTGCATCGGCACCAAGGACGAGATCCGCACCACGATCGGCTATGGCTCGACCGGCGTGGCCAACAACCTGCTGCCCGCCAGCGCCAGTCGAGGGTCGGGCGCTAACCCGTCGATGGCCGTCACGGCCATGACCTATACGCCGGAAGGCGATACCGCGACGGTGGACGGGCCGCTCCCTGGTTCGGGCGATACGACGATGTATCGCTATGACGGCCGTCGCCGTCGCATCGGCGTAGTCGGCCCGGATCCCGACGCCGGCGGCGCGAATCTCAACCGAGCCCAGCGCCTGACGTACAACGACTGGAGCCAGGTGACCCTGAGCGAGATGGGGACAACTCCGGGTTATACTGACACTAACTGGGCCAGCTTCGTCCCGCTGGTTCGCAGCGCCACGACGTATGACCCCCAAGGCAGGCCTGTGCTCGCCAGTCAGCAATCGGGGGCCGGCGCCACAGTCGCCGTGCAGCAAGTGTCCTACGACGCCGCAGGCCGGCCCGACTGCATAGTCGAGCGCATGAATCCGGCGGCTTGGGCTTCCCTGCCGGCGTCGGCCTGCACAGCGACGACTGCCGGAAGCCATGGGCCCGACCGAATCACCCGCATGACCTACGACGCCGCTGGTCGGCCGTTGTCCACGACGACCGCGTATGGCCTGACCGGGCTCGCCGCCACCACCAGCCTGACCTATGGCGCAAATGGCCAAGTCGCCTCGCTGACCGATCCTAATAGCAACGTTTCGATCCAGCAGTATGATGGCTTCGGCCGCCCCACCGTCCTGCGTTATCCGAATCCGTCAGGCGGCGGAACCTCGACAACTGACTATGAGCAGGTCTCCTATGATGCCTCCGGCCGGCTGGTCGCCAGCCGCAATCGGGCGGGCGTGGTGACCAGCTACACCTATGACGCCCTCGGCCGGATGACGATGATCGATGCGCCTTCCGGGACGCAGGACGTCCACTATCGCTACGATTTGCTGGGCCGTCCGACCTCGATCAGCAAGATCGGCATTCTGCCGATCGTCTGCGATGCGGACACCACCTGCCAGACCTGGGACGCCCTGTCGCGGTTGACCCATGAGACGGGCGGGCTGGGGGCGATGAACTATGTCTACGACGAGCGGGGCATGATGACCCGGATCAACTGGCCGGACAGCTTCTACGCCGTCTATGATCGCGATGTGTACGGCGCTGTGACGGCGATCCGCGAGAACGGCGCCGCCTCCGGGACCGGAGTGCTGGCGACCTATGCCTACAACAACCTCGGACAGCGGACCGGGATCACCCGTGGCGACGGGACGACCACGGCCTACGGTTATGACGCCGCCGGGCGCATGACGAGCCTGAGCCACAACATGGCCGGGTCCGCGGCCGACGTGGCCTTCACCTACACCTGGAACCCGGCCGGCCAGATCGCTAGCCGCACTGTGTCAAACGCGGCCTACGTCTATGCGCCGACCAGCGGTTCGACCAGCTATGTGAATAACGGTCTGAACCAGGTGACCTCCGTGGGCGGAACCGCCGTCACCTATAACGGGAACAAGAGCATCGCGACGGCCTTGGGGAACAGCTACGGCTATGACCATGCGAACCGGCTGACGTCGGGCACGATCGGAGGGACGGCCTACACCTTCGCCTACGATCCCCAAGGGCGTCTGTACTCCGGCGCGGGGTCACGCTTCCTGTACGCCGGCGCCCAGTTGGCCGGCGAGTTCAACAGTTCGGGCGCGTTGACGACACGCCATGTGCCGGGGCCGGATCTGGATCAGCCCGTGGCGAGCTATTCCGGCGGCTCCCGCGTTCAGCAGATCGCCGACGAGCGGGGTTCGATAGTCGGGGTCGCGGAGGCCGGCGGGTCCGTGAGCATCAACCGTTACGATGAGTACGGCGTGCCCGACGCCGCGAACCGCTTCCAGTACACGGGCCAAGCTTGGATGGCGCCAGGGCTCTACAACTACCGGGCCCGGGCCTATGCGCCGCAGCTAGGCCGGTTCCTGCAGCCGGACCCGATCGGGTATCAGGCCGGAGCAAATATGTACGGCTACGTGGGAGGCGACCCGATCAACCGTGTTGATCCGTTCGGGCTCGACGGCAAGCATATAAGCGAATCCGAGTGCTACAAACGTGGCGGCTATGTCGTGGTCACCAAGAGCGACTCCGTTGATCATAATGAGTGTCACTTTCCCACAGTCTTCCCAGGTGGTCCCGGTGGTCCCGGTGGTCCCGGTGGGGGAGGCGGGGGAGGCGGGGGAGGTGGAGAGTCACCGGAAGACCCGTGCGGTGGCGTTTTGACCTCTGATCCCGTTCCCAATCCGAGATTGGCGCCGCCAGCCGGGAGGGGGGGGAATCCCGATTTCGGCACCCGGGGCGGCAGGCACGGAGGCTTGGACATCTACAACCCTCCCGGCTCTCCGGTATTCGCGACGGGCAGCGGAACCGTCGTGCGGGCCGACTATGGCGATGCGAATGGCTTTGGTGGGCAAGTCGTCATCGATCATGGTGGCGGCGTCTTTACCCAGTCCGGTCATATGTATTCGCTTATCGCCGTAGGGACTTCAGTCAGGGCCGGGACGGAGATCGGCCTTACGGCGGCGCCCGGGGCAAGAGGCTCGGGCAATTTGCAGCCAGGGATGACGCCCCATGTACATTTCGAAGTCCGGATGGGATCAAAACTTGCACGGAGCCAAGGCGGTAGAGTAATCGATCCAAAACTCTGCCTCCCCGGGATTTGAGACGCCGGCAGGGAGAGTGTGAGAAGGTTTTCCGATGACAAGGACTAGCGCCATATTGATGGCGGCGTTCGCAATAAGCGGGTGCGCCTCCTCCGTTCCCGCGGACGCCGCATTTAATGAATGGCAAGTCTATGAGCTCGGGACAAGCCGTCCGCCGCCGAGCTCTTACGCCTTGGACGGAAATGAAGAGTATTGCGTTCCTTGGCCGCTGTCCGAATGCGTCTACAGGCGTGATAACCTGTCCCTCGCTTATCACGACGGCATTTTGATTTCGAAGGAGGCGCTCACGAGGGGCCTTCAAAGATCAAACCCGCTCATTGAGAGGCTGGCGGCGGCTGGCGGCAGGGACAGAGTGATTGAGGTCTTGAAGGAGTACGCTCCGCACGGGGAGCCGGCCTGCTACGATATTGGAACAGCGGTGTATCCCTGCGGCGTTCTGCTGAACGATGATCCTTCCGAGTATTTCGAAGCAAGCTTCTCGAGCGAATGGGAGCTGCTCTCAATCAAATTCAACAAGCCGGATGCGCTATGAAACGGTCGTCTGTATATTTCAGTAGGGTGGGTAAAGGCTTGGCCCTGCTTTTGGTGATCGGCACTTCCGTCGGCGTGTCAGCCAGCAAGGTTCAGGACGAGGATTGGTGGGTCCTCAGCGCAGGAGATGCCGCGGGAAACGTCTACCTCGTTGACGGGATACCTAAATTGGAGATGGGGGCGGCAGTCAGCTACCACACCCACTTTTTCTATAAGGTTTCAGTGAACGGTGTCAGAAGCGCGCAGATCGAATATTACGTAAACTGCGAAGAACAAACTATTAGAGAAGCCCGATATGTGGATTATGACGACCGGAGGGAGCCAATTTACAGCGGCGACAACTATGATGTGAATTCGGCCTACAAACCTCGCGCCGGAACGATTGGCGATGAACTGATCATGTTCTCCTGTGCGAGCGAGGACGAGAGACTGCAAAAGTATCCCAGGATCGACATGGGAGCCGACAAATGGGCGCTGGGAGAGTCGTTGCTTTCTGTATCCGCAGTGTCTTCCTGAACGTGTTGGACGGGTAGATCCGGATTTCATCGGCGGTCGAGTGGGGCAACTCCGGCTTCGTCCAAGCGCAGCTTGTTCAAAGTGGATGACGAGCCGGTGCTGGTCGGGGTCGTCCGAGGCGGTGCCGCTGAACTCTCTGCCCCTGAGAAATATTACCTGCCGACAGATGACACGCATGAACATTCTCCCTTGGCAGCCGCCCCGATCTGCGCCTAGGGTGACCCGCAAAGATTGTAGGGAGTATGCATGGGAAAGTTGATCAAGGCGTTCGGCGGACCCCTCCTCACAACTTGGGCCCTCGCCCAGGCGGGCGCCGCTCACGCCCAGATCGGTCTCGCCGATCCGCAGGGCTCCGGTCCCATCGTCGGGGCGGTGCAGTGGCTGCAGGGGACGCTTCTGGGCACGGTCGCCACCGTGGTGGCGGTGATCGCCGTGGCCAGCGTGGGCCTGCTGATGCTGACCGGCCGGATCAACTGGCGCTACGGCGGGGTGGTCATCCTGGGCTGTTTCATCCTGTTCGGCGCGGTGAGCATCGTCGCCGGCATCCGGTCGACAGCCGGCCTGGCCGGCTAGCGTCTTGGACCAGCTGGAACGCTCTCCCCTGTTCACGGCCCTGACGCGACCGCAGATGTTCGCGGGCGTCACCTACAACTACTTCGTGATCAACGCCGTCGTCGCGGCCGAGCTGTTTCTGATCTTCCGCTCGGTCTGGGTGCTGCCGGTCGCCCTGGTTCTCCACGGGGTCGGCGTGCTGCTCTGTCTGCGGGAGCCCCGGCTGATCGACCTCTGGCTGATGCGGATCGGCCAATGTCCGCGCGTGCGGAACCACGACATCTGGCGATGCAACTCCTACCGACCCTGAGCCGGGGGGCTCAAACCGTAAGACGCGAACAGGCCGCGGGCGTCCATCTGCCGTATGCGCGGCATGTCGACGACCATACGCTCGAGACCCGCGACGGCCTGTTGCTGCAGACGATCCGGCTGCGCGGCCTCCTGTTCGAGACCGCCGACACGGGGGAGCTCAACTATCGCAAGACCCTGCGCGACGCCATGCTGCGGGCCATCGGCTCGTCGCGTTTCGCCCTCTACCACCACGTCGTCCGGCGGCGCGTGGAGATCGATCAGCAGGCGGCCTGGCCGGACGCATTCTCGCAGACGCTAGGAGACCGATGGGCGGACCGGCTCGCGACGAAGGCGCTGTTCGTCAACGATCTCTATCTGACGCTGATCCGCCGTCCGCTGCAGGGACGGATCGGCGCCGCCGACCGGCTCCGCGAATGGTTCGTTCGCGCCGGAGAGGAGGCGGACGCCGCCCGGTCCTCGGAACTGGCTCAGCTGGATGCGGGGCGGGACGCCCTGATCGCGGCCCTCGGCGACTATGCGCCCCGCCTTCTCGGGGTCTACGAGACCCCCACCGGCGTCTGCTCCGAGCCGCTGGAGTTCCTGTCCGAGCTCTACAACGGCGAACAGCGGGCCGTGCTGCTGCCGCATCAGGATCTCGGGGCCTACCTGCCGTACCGGCGGGTCAGTTTCGGTCAGGAAGCGGTGGAGCTCTCCGCCGTCGGCCACCTGCCGCGCGGCTTTCTGGGTCTGGTCTCGATCAAGGATTATCCGGCCTGGAGCGCGCCGGGCATGTTCGACGACCTTCTCCGCCTGCCGTTCGAACTCACCATCACCCAGTCGTTCGCCTTCGTGGAGCGGCAGGCCGCGCTGGACCGGATGAATCTCGCCCTGCGCCGCATGCGCTCGGCCGAGGACGAGGCCCTCTCCCTGCGCGGCGAACTGGCCCAGGCCAAGGACGATGTCGCGGCCGGGCGCGCGGGATACGGCGAGCATCACATGACCATCGCCGTGCGCGGGGACACCCCGGGCGAGGTCGACGCCGCGGTGGCGGAGGTGACGGCCAGTCTCGCCGACATGGGCATCGTCGCCGTCCGGGAAGACATCGCGCTGGAGCCGGCCTTCTGGGCGCAGTTTCCAGCGAACTTCAAATATATCGCCCGTCGCGGCCTTGTTTCGACGAACAATTTCGCCGGCCTGGCCAGCGCGCACAATTTCCCGATGGGGGCGGCGACCGGCTCCCATTGGGGGAACGCCATCACCTTGCTGGAGACCACGGCCGCGGGGCCGTATTTCTTCAACTTCCACCAGGGCGACCTCGGCAATTTCACGGTGATCGGTCCCTCGGGGTCGGGCAAGACGGTCGTGCTCAACTTCCTGCTCGCCCAGGCCCGCAGGCTGTCCCCGCGCATCATCTTCTTCGACAAGGATCGCGGCGCGGAGCTCTTCATCCGCGCCATCGGCGGACGCTATGACCTGCTCCGACCGGGCGAGGCCTCCGGACTCAATCCGCTGCAGCTGGACGACACACCGGCCAATCGGGGGTTTCTGGTCGACTGGCTGAGCCAGCTTGCGGGCGGGGCCGACGTCAACGATCTCGCCCGGATCAGGGATGCGATCAGCGCGAATTTCGACCAGCCCGTCGAGCACCGCCGGTTGAGGCACCTGGTCGAACTGTTCCGCGGCGACCAGCGTCCCCACGCCGGGGACCTCTGGTCGCGGCTGCGTCCGTGGTGGGGAGACGGCGAAAGGGCGTGGCTGTTCGACAATCCCGCGGATCTCACGGATCTGTCGGTGGAGACCGTGGGCTTCGACATGACCGTGCTGCTCGACGACCCCGCCGTGCGCACCCCGGCGATGATGTACCTCTTCCATCGCGTGGAGGAGCGCCTGGACGGCTCGCCGGCGATCATCGTCGTCGACGAAGGGTGGAAGGCGCTGGACGACGACGTCTTCGTCCGCCGCATCAAGGACTGGGAAAAGACCATCCGCAAGCGCAACGGCATCGTCGGCTTTGCGACCCAGAGCGCCCAGGACGCCCTCGAGAGCCGGATCGCCAGCGCGATCATCGAGCAGGCCGCGACCCAGATCTTCATGGTCAACGCGAAGGCGCGAACCGAGGACTATGTCCAGGGCTTCGGACTCACGCCCCACGAACTGGACCTGATCCGCACCCTGCCGGACAGCGCGCACTGCTTCCTCATCAAGCGGGGTGGAGAGAGCGTCGTCGCCCGTCTGGACCTGTCCGGAGAGGGCGATGTCCTGACCATCCTCTCGGGCCGCGAACGCACCGTCCGCCTGCTCGACGAAATCCGGGCGTCGGTCGGCGACGATCCGGCGGACTGGATGTCCCCCTTGCTGGAGCGGGCGTGATGGCGACCTGTCCGGCGCTCGCCACCGGCGACACGTTTCTGTCGACCTTGTTGCGGCACATCGACTGTCAGGGACAGACGATCGGAGCGGCGGGCTATCAGGCCATGGCCGACCCGGGTTCGCCGCTGGCCCTCGTGCTGACGGCCCTGCTGACGATCTTCGTCGCCATATTCGGCCTGCGCATGATGCTGGGCGGGACGCCGACCCTGCGCGACGGTGTGATGGCCGTAGCCAAGGTGGGCGTGGTGCTGACGATAGCCACCAGTTGGCCGGCCTACCGGACAGTCGTCTACGACGTGATCGTTCAGGGGCCCGCGCAGTTGAGCGCCATCATCGGCGGCAGCGCCAGGCTGCCCGGCGCTGATGGGAACCTGGTCGGACGCCTGCAGGCCGCCGACGTCTCGATAAGCCGCCTGATCAATCTGGGGACGGGGCGTAACGACGTGACCGCCCTGACGCCTCCCGGCGCCAACATTCAGGGCGAGCCGCCCCAGCGCACGCCGATCGCGGACGACCCCGCCTTCGGAGCCGCGCGTGTCGTATTTCTGTCGAGCACGGTGGCGGCGTTCGCGGTCGTGCGGCTGACGGCCGGGATTCTCCTGGCCTTGGCGCCGCTGGTCGCCGGGCTGCTGCTGTTTGGGATGACGCGCGGCATTGTCGTCGGCTGGGCGCGAGCCCTGGTGTTCGTGATGCTGAGCTCGACCGTCGTGACGATCCTGCTCGGCGTTCAACTGGCGCTGTTCGAACCGTGGCTGGCGCAGGTGCTCAGCCTGCGCCAGGCCAGAATGATCACGGCGGCGGCGCCCGTCGAACTGCTGATCATGTGTCTCGCTTTCGCCCTCGCGCTGGCAGGATCGCTGGCGCTGATCATGGCCCTCGCCTTTGCGGTCAACATTCCGTTCGTCCGCAGCACGGCGGCCGCCGCCACGTCTATTCCGTCGTCCGAGCCGGTCCCGGCGCCCTCGACCTCGCCCGAGGCCGAGCGTCCCGCCCCTCGCGCTCTGGCAGTCGCCGACGCCCTCGCCGCATCCCTGCGCCGGGAACAATCATACCAGACGCAAACCGCGTCCCCCCTCACTGCGGGAGCCGAGCCGGGACGCGCCCGGACGCCGGATGTCACCGGGGACTTCACCGTTCCTGCCCTGGGTCAGAGCCTGCGCCGGACACGGCCGCGGAAATCCCTTGGGGCTGCTCTTCGGGACCGCCGTTCATGAAAAAAGTCAGTCGCGAAGCGCTCAACGCCTACTACCGCGAAGCCGGAAGCTGGGCCACGGACCAGATCAGTGCGCTCCGAAGAGCGAGCCGGATCGCCTGGATCGTCGCGGCGGCCGCAGTCTTGGTCGCCGTCGCCGAGGCGATCGCCCTGATCACGCTCATGCCCCTGAAGACGGTCGTGCCCTATACGCTGATGGTCGATCGGACCACGGGCTTCGTCCAGGCGCTCAAGCCCCTCGACCCGGGCCAGATCACGCCGGATCGGTCCTTGGTCCAGTCGATGCTCGTCCAGTACGTCATCGCGCGCGAAAGCTTCGATATCGCGACGTTGCAGGCCAGTTATGAGAAGGTCGGCCTCTGGTCCGCGGACCGGGCCCGCAGCGACTATCTCACCCTCATGCAGGCCTCGAACCTCGACGGGCCGCTGACGCTCTATCCGAGAAGCTCGATCGTCGAAACGCGGGTCAAGAGCGTGTCGCCGCTGGACGGGCAGTCGGCCCTCGTGCGTTTCGACACCGTCAGGCGGGACGAAGGCGGACAGCATCAGCCGGCCCGGCCGTGGGTCGCGATCGTCCAGTATCGTTTCTCGGGCGAACCGATGTCCGCCGAGGACCGGTTCCTCAACCCGCTCGGCTTTCAGGTGCTGAGCTACAGGCGCGATCCCGAAGCTCTGGCGGCTGCCGATCCGGTGGTTTCGCTGGACCCCTATCCGATCGATGAGTCCGGATCCGTGATGGTCCAGGGCGAAGCCGTGGCGGAGGGAACGCCATGAAACGCCTGGTCCTTCTTCTGTTGCTGTCGGGCGCGCCGGCGCTGGCCCAGACACCGCCGGCTCCGGAGGTCGATCCCAGGCTGCGAACGATCCAGTACGACGCCGGCCAGATTTTTCGCCTGAGGGTGGCGACGGGTTACCAGTCGACCATCATCTTCGACGCCGAGGAACGGGTGGAAAATGTCGGCATCGGCGACAGCGACGGCTGGCAGGTGACGCTCAACAGTCGGGGTGACGCTCTCTTCCTCAAGCCGCTGAGGCCGAACAGCGCCACGAACATGACCGTCATTACCGACACGAGGGTCTATAATTTCGAACTGTCGTCGGCTCATGGCCCCGGGGCCGACACGCCGTTCACCGTGCGATTCCTGCATCCCGGCGCGGCCGTCTCCAGCGAGCCGGCCGCCGCCCCCCAACCCGTCGGGCGCTACCGCTTGCGGGGCGCCCAGGCGCTCCGCCCCGTCGCCATCAGTGACGACGGCGTACGCACCTCCATCGAATGGCGCGCCCAGCAGGCGATCCCGGCGGTCTTCGCCATCGATGAACGGGGCGACGAGATGCTGGTGGAGGGGCATATGCGCGAAGGAATCTATGTGATCGACGCCGTGCATCAAACGCTGCTGTTCCGACTGGACCGGCAGACGGCGCGCGCCAGCCGCAACCGCGTCAGGCCCCGGGGATGACGGCCGCCGCCAATGGCCCTCGTCCCCAGGGTGGGGCTGAAGCGGACATCCGCCCCGTGGTCGTCAGGCGGCGCAGTCCTCCGCCCGTCTGGCTGCTGTCGGGGCTCGTGATACTGGGCGGCGTTCTGCTGTTCGGCGTTCTCGACGGTCAGCGACGCGACATGACCGCGCCGTCGACCCAGGTCCGGAACGTGGATCAGGTGAGCCTGCCGTCGGCCCTGCCGCCGCTCTACCTGCCTCCGCTCCCGCCGCCGCCGCCGCCGCCTCCGGATGCTCTGGTCGCGCTGGTCGCTCCCGCCCCGGTCGCCCCGCAGAGTTACGCGCCGCCGGCGCCGGCGCCCCCTCCATTGCCCAACTATCCGGCGCCGAGCTTCGCGCCCTCGGCCCCGGCGGCGGCGATGCCGGTGCAGAGTGGGGGAACCGGGGCGGTTCTGGTGATCGATACGACGACGTCGTCGCGCGAGGAGGGCGGGGCCGCTGCCGAAGGCGACAGTCCGGTCCGCGCGACCCGGTTACGCCGCCGGTCCATGACGGTGCCGCAGGGTACGCTGATCCCCGCGGTCCTGGAGACCGCGCTCGACTCCACGCGACCGGGCCATGTCAGGGCCATCGTGTCCCGCGACGTCACCGGCTTCGACGGCGCCCAGGTCCTGATCCCGCGGGGCACCCGGCTGTTCGGCGAGTATCAGTCGGACATGGCTCCCGGTCAGAACCGCGCCCTGGTGCAATGGACGCGCCTGGTGCGGCCCGACGGGGTGTCCGTCGCGATCGCTTCTCCCGCCGCGGACCTGCAGGGGCGGGCGGGGGTTCAGGGGCGGGTCGACAATCATTTCCTGGAACGGTTCGGTGGAGCGCTTCTGCAGTCGATCCTGAATGTCGGGAGCACCCTGGCGACCCAGAGCATCGGCGGCGACGCGCCGGTGATCGTCGCCTCGACGGGGGCGGCGGCGTTCCCGAACGGGTCGACGGGCGGATCGCGCGGGCAGGCGACGCTCAGGGTGGAGGCCGGAGCCAGGGTCGCAGTCATCGTCACGCGCGATCTGGAATTCTCGTCCGGTGAGGCCCGGCGATGACCGCCGTCCTTCAAGAACAGGTCTATCTGCGAAGTTACCTGGCGCCGTTCGCCGACATCCTCGGCCGCGACGATGTGACGGACGTCTATGTCAACGCGCCCGAGGAATGCTGGGCGGAGACCCTCGGCGGCGGGATCGAGCGTCACAGGATAGCCGGACTGGACGCAACCGCCCTGACCCGGCTGGCCCGACAGGTTGCGGCCCATGCCCACCAGGGCATCAGTCGCGAGCATCCGATCCTTTCGGCGGCTCTGCCGGGCGGCGAGCGGGTGCAGATCATCGTTTCTCCAGCCACCCGGGGCGGCACGGTCCTGGCGATCCGCAAGCACGTCTCTCCGGATCTCAGGCTGGCCGATTATGTGGCGGGGGGCGCCTTCGAAGGCGCGCATCTGGGCGGGTCGCGGCGCGAGACCGCCCTGGACGCCCAGCTGCGAGAAAAGCTGCGAGCAGGCGACATCGCCGGTCTTCTCGGCGCAGCCGTAAGAGGCCGCCGGAACATCCTGATCTCCGGAGGCACTTCGACGGGGAAGACGACCTTCCTCAACGCCCTGATCCGCGAAATCCCGCAGGAGGAACGGCTGGTCTTCATTGAAGACACGCCCGAACTTCAACTGCACCATCCCAACGCGGTCGGTCTGATCGCCCCGCGCAGCCCCCTCGGCGAAGCCCTGGTCACGGCCGAGGATCTGCTGAACGCCTCGCTTCGCATGCGGCCGGACAGGATAATCCTCGGCGAGCTGCGCGGGCTCGAGGCCTATACCTTCCTGCGCGCCGTGAACACCGGCCATCCGGGGTCGATGACCACCGTCCATGCCGACAGTCCCGAGCGGGCGATCGAGCAGATCGCGTTGCTGGTCCTGCAGGGCGGAACGACCCTGCGTCGGGAAGACGTCACGCACTATATCCGTTCGACGATCGACGTGTTCGTTCAGCTGTCCCGCAAGGCCGGGCGGCGCAGTGTTTCAGAGATTGCGTTGAGACACGAGACGTGAACGCCGTGTGCCGGGTCTCACGTCTGGCGCACGGCCATCGCCGCCCATGATCTCCGCGCATCGGCTTCCGGCGAGGCGGGAGCGGCGCGCAAGCGTCGTCAGTTGCGGTTCAGCGAGGAAGGCCGGATGCGCACCCGGCCGCCGTCCACGACGGATTGCCCGGGATGCAGGATCACCTGTTCACCCGGTCTCAGTCCCGCACGCACGTCGGCCATCTCCCCATTGCTCTGGGCAAGCTCGACCCGCTGCAGGCGCGCCCTCCCGCCTTCGACCTTGAACACCGCCCAATGGCCCCGGTCCCGAAACAGGGCAGCGACGGGCGTCCTGACCACCGCTTCGGCCCTCCAGACGGTGATCGCCGCCTCGACCCGGTAGCCATGGCCGACCGCCGCCCAGGCCGCCGGTGGATCGACGGGGTCGATGATCACCTTGACCCGTTGCTCCTCGACACCGAGCGCCGAGACCTTGAGGAAGCCATAGGGTTCGACCAGCCGGACCCGGCCGCGGACCGGGGCGCCGTCGCCCCAGGCGTCGATCACGACCGGCGCGCCCACGGCGATCCGGGCCGCGTCGCTCGAGAGCAATTCGGCCACGACCTCGATTTCGCGTGGATCGCCGATCTCCATGACCGGCGCGCCCTGGAGCACGGCGCTTTCGCTCTCCTGAAGGACGCGCAGAACCCGGCCCGCCGCGGGCGCACGGATGGTCACCGACCGCCTGCTTGCGCCGGTCGCGCCCGGCTCGATCAGGCCGACGCGGGCCGCCTCGAGGTTCGCCTGCCGGACGCCGATAGCGGCCCGGGCGTTGTCGACCGCGGCCACGGCGGTGCGGACGTCGAGACGGGCGCGATCGAGGGCGCTCCGCGATGCGACATCGGCGGCGAACAGGGTTTCGGTCCGTTGGGCCTCGATACGGGCGTGGGCCAGCTGCGCCTCCGCCCGCTCCAGCTCGGCATGGGCGAGCTCGACCGCGGCGGCGGCGGAGCGGACGGCGGCCTGGATTTCCTGACGGGAGCGCTCATCGACCAAGACGGGAGGCCCCGGCTGGATGATCGCGATCACCGCCCCCGCCTCCACCCGCTCGCCGGCGCGGTTGCCGATCCGCAGCAACCGGCCGGAGACGGGCGCCGAAACCACATAGATGTCGCGGATCCGCGTGCGCGCCTCGTCCCTGACCGCAACCGTCAGCGGCCCGCGGTCGATCTGGCCGACGTCCACCAGGACCGGGCGCGGACGGAAGGCGAAGACCAGAAGCGCCACCAGCGCCAGGCTGGCCGCAGCCCAGAAGAGCGTCCGGAATTTGATGTTGAACCGGTTGATCATCATGGCGCTACTCTCCGGTCTTCAGGGCTTCGCCGAGGTCAAGCCGGTCGATCTGACGCCGCACCATCAGGCTCGATACAACCGTCACGGCCAGCACCACCGCCCCGGCCAGGCCGAAGGTCGCCGGGGAAACGGCGAACGGCAGCCGGAACAGGTCCGAACTCATGGCGTGGCTGAGATACCAGGCGAGGAGGGCCCCCGCCGCCGCGCCGAGCGGAAGGGCCAGGAGCGTCAGGAAGGCCACCTCGCCCAGCAGGATGTACGACACCTCCGCCCGTGAGAAGCCGAGCACCCGCAGGGAGGCCAGCTCGCGCCGCCGTTCGGCGAAGGAAATGCGTACGGTGTTGTAGACCACGCCCGAGGCGATCAGCCCGGCGAAGAAGACATAGATCAGGATGGCCCGGCCGAGGTTCTCGTCGAGCATGGCGGCCAGACGGGTGACGGCTTCCGCCTGCAGGCCCACGCCGACGACGGCGGGCATCTCCTTGAGGCGGGCGTAGAGGCCCGCCGTCCGGTCGGAGTCGACAGTCAGCCAGGCGCCGGACACCTGCGCGCCCTCTTGAAGCGCCCGGTTCAGGTCCTCGATACGCATCCGGGCGCCGGACCCGACGTAGCTGGTGGTGATCGCCGACACGGGAACCGCGAGTCGCGGCCGGCGGCCTTCCGTGACCTGCACCTCAACGGTGTCGCCGGGCTGGACCGAGAGTGTGGCGGCCAGATCGCCGGACAGCACAAGGCCGCCGGGAGAGGGAGAGACCGTCCGGTTCCGGTCGTCGACCATTCGCGAGAGGGTCGCGTCCTGTGGGGCGCCTGTGATCACGGCGCGTTCCTCCCGGGCGCCGTGTCGCAGACGGACGGCGACGACACGGAAGGGCTCCGCGGCCAGCACGCCGCGCTCGCCCGCGAGGCTGAACAGGGCCGCGCGCGGGCGGGACTCGACAAAATTGACCGATACGTCGTGGGGGTTCGACACGTTGAAGCTGGAATCGATCATCACCTCGATGCCGTCCATCATCGACAGGGTGCCGATCAGGAGCGCGCCGGAGGCCGCGATCCCGGCCACCGTCAGGGCCGCCCGCCACGGCCAGCGGACGATCTGGCGCAGGATCATCCGCGATTGCTGATCAAGGACTTTCAACCGGGTGATGCGGGCGCCGGCCGCTCTGGAATAGTCGGGCGGGGGCGCCGGCGTCATCGCCTCTGCGGGATTCAGCACCGCCGCGCGCCGCACCGCCAGCACCGCCCCGGCCATGACGGTGGTCATGGCTACGCCGACGACGACGGCGTAGTCGGACGGGTCGGCCTGGAACAGCAGGAACGGAAAGCGGTAGTACTCCATGTACAGGCCGGCCATCACCTGCCCCAGCCAGATTCCCGCCGCGCCGCCGATCAGCACCCCCGCCGCGGCGATGACGGCGACGAGCTTGAGGTAATGCGCGACGACGTCGCGATCCCGGTAGCCGAAAGCCTTGAGCAGGCCGATGCCCGCGCGCTGCACGGCGATCAGCCGAGAAATCACGACGTTGACCAGGAAGGCCGCCACCAGCAGGAAGACGGGCGGCAGCACCCGGCCCATGGTCGTCAACTGATCGATCTCGCTGGAGAGGAAGGCGTCGGAAATCTGGTCGGCGCGGCCGTAAGCTCCCGGCGCCCCGTAGGGCTCCAGGAGGCGATCGAGGTCGGCGATCACGGCCGCTTCCGAAGCATCCCGCGACAAGCGCACCACCGCCTCGTTGAAGGCTTCATCCTGATCGACCGCCTGCGCCAGGGCGCTGCGCCGCATCCACAGCACGCCGAAAAGGCGGTCGTCGGGAACGAACTGACCCGGACCGATGGCGTAGACATGTTCGGGCGACAGGGCGACGCCAACGACGGTCAACACGCGCCGCCCTCCACGGATCGTCACCGGCGCGCGGTCGCCAATCTCGAGCCGGTGGGCGTCGGCGAAGGCCTTCAAGACTACGGCTTCGTCGCGCTGGCCGGGAGTCGGCAGCCGGCCGCGGACCAGGTGCAGCCGATTGACCGCCGGCTCCCCCTCGTCCGGCAACGACAGGACCTCGCCGGTGGCGGGCGCGCTCATTCCCTCCATGGCGAACAGCGCCGGCGCCCTGATGCGCGCCGCCGCCGCCTGGACGCCCTCGATGGCGCGAATGTCATCGAGCAGGCGCTGCGGCGCCCGGACCGTCGGCGCCCAGACGTCGGCGAAAAGGTTGCGCTCGTAATAGGCCCGTCGGGTCTCCTGCAGCGAACTGAGCATGCCTGCGGCGAGCAGATGGACCGCAACGCCCCCCGCGACCACGAAGGCGATGGCGAGGGCCTGGAACTTCATGCGCCAGAGCTCCCGCACCAACTTGCGGTCCAGCGCGCCCATCCAGGCCGGCATCGGCGTCACCACGAGATGTCCCGCGGCTGACGCCGGGTGCGGTTCTCTCTCACCTCGCGCACGCGCCCGTCGGCGAACAGCACGACCCGGTCCGCGATGGCGGCGATGGCGACGTTGTGGGTGATCAACAGCGTGGTGGCACCGAGGGTGTCATTGACGGTCTTGAGGGCCTCCAGCACCCGCACGCCGGTGGTCGAATCCAGCGCCCCGGTTGGTTCGTCGCAGAGCAGCACGGACGGCTGCTTGGCCACGGCGCGGGCGATCGCCACCCGTTGCTGTTCCCCGCCCGACAGCTGGGCCGGAAAGTGATCCAGACGGTTTTCCAGGCCGACCATGGCGAGGGCGTCCTCCGGCCTCAGCGGGGCCTCGGCGATCTCGGTGACGAGGGCGACATTCTCGCGCGCGGTCAGGCTGGGCATGAGGTTGTAGAATTGGAAGACGAACCCGACGTGGCGGCGACGATACTCGGTCAGCTGCGCCTGACTCGCCCGGCTGATGTCTTCGCCCCGGAACAGCACCTGTCCGCTGGTGGGCGTGTCCAGCCCGCCGAGGATGTTGAGAAAGGTCGATTTGCCGCTGCCCGACGCGCCCAGCACCACGACCATCTCGCCGTCGGGCAGGTCGAGGTCGACGCCGCGCAGGGCGTGCACCGCCGCGGGGCCGGAGCCATACACCCTGGTCACGGCCCTGGCGCGGAAGCAGGGCCAGGATGACGTGGCCGCAACCGGCCCCGGCCCGACGCGGGGCATAGGTCCACCTTGCGCGGCGGGCGGTGAAATCCGGTTCACTGTCTGATCCAGCTGGGCATGGCGGCGCGGGTCCGGGGACGGTCCGCGCAGAATGCCAGCAGCCAGAAATTCGCCCGTGATCTGGATCAAGCGCCCGGCGCGGCCTTGACCGGGATCAACGCCCGCGGGCACGCACGATCTAGCCTGTCCGCCACCTCGACGCGCAGGGTACGGCGCAGCAGTGGAGCGGCGATGTCCCCGGAGTCTTCGTTCACCGGTCTGGATGCGGCGGAGGCGGCGCGCCGGCTTGAGCAGGACGGTCCCAATCTGCTGACCGCGGACCGGACCCGGCCCCTCCGGGCGATCGTCGCGGCGGCGTTGCGTGAGCCGATGTTCCTGCTGCTCGCCGCGGCCGCGGCCCTCTATACGGCGCTCGGCGACCGGGCCGAAGGCGTTCTGCTGGGCGCGGCCGGACTGGCCACCATAGGTCTGGTGGTCGCGCAGGAGGCTCGCAGCGAGGCCGCGCTCAAGGCGCTGCGCCGGATGGCCGATCCGGTTGTCCGGGTGATCCGAGAGGGGCGGACCCTGGCCGTCCCGGCGCGGGAGCTCGTTCGGGGCGATCTGGTTCTGATCGCCGAGGGCCAGCGAATTCCGGCCGATGGCGTTCTGATCGGACCCGAGGTGCTCCAGATCGACGAGTCGGCGCTGACCGGAGAGTCCGCGCCCGTCGTCCGCACCGGCGCAGGCGCGACGCAGTCCGGGATCTCGCAACAGGTCTTCGCCGGGACGCTCGCGGTCGCGGGACAGGGCGTGGTCCGGATCACCGCGACCGGATCCGGGACCGCGCTGGGCCGTATCGGCGCCTCCCTGGCGGCCATCGACCGGGACCGGACGCCGCTGCAGCGATCCACCGGCCGCGTCGTGGTCTGGATCGGCGGGATGGCGCTGATCTTCGCCGCGGTCGTCGCCGCCGCCTACGGGCTGCTCCGGGACCTGTGGATCGAAGGCGCCCTGGCCGGCATCACCATCGCCATCGCCCTGATTCCGGAAGAATTCCCGGTCGTCCTGTCTGTCTTCCTTTCGCTCGGCGCCTGGCGGCTGGCGCAGCATCGGGTGCTGGTGCGCCGGGCCGCCGCGATCGAGGCCCTGGGCGGCGCCACCGTCCTCTGCGTCGACAAGACCGGCACCCTGACCGAGAACCGCATGGGAGTCGCGGCGGTCTGGTCCCCAGACGACGAAGGAGCCCCTGACGACGATCCCGGGCCATCGCTGCGCGCGGTGCTGGAGGCGGCGATCCTCGCGAGCAGCCCCCGGCCGACCGATCCGATGGACATGGCCCTGACGGCCCTGCGTGGGCCTGTGTGCCCGGGTCGGCCCGAACAGGTCTGGCCCTTGGCGCCCCAGCGCCTCGCGGTTGTGCAAACCTGGCGGACCGCGGGTAAGCGGCGCACCGCGGCGAAGGGCTCGCCCGAAGCCGTGTTCGCCCTGTGCAGGCTGGACCCCGATCAGGCCGCCGCCGCGCGATCCGCCCTCGACCGCCTCGCCTCGAGCGGCCTGCGGGTTCTCGCCGTGGCGGAGGCCAGCCATGATGAGGCCGTCGCGGCCCCCGAGGCGCTCGACTTCGTCTTCCGGGGTCTGGTCGGCTTCCTCGATCCCGTCGCCTCCGACGTGCCGGCGGCTCTCGAGCTCGCCCGAAGCGCCGGCATCGATGTGGCCATGGTCACGGGGGACTATCCGGCCACGGCGCTGAAGATCGCCGGCGACGCCGGCATCGACGTCTCGGGGGGGCTGATGACCG
The DNA here is from genome assembly GCF_036402095.1 of Brevundimonas sp. GTDB lineage: Bacteria > Pseudomonadota > Alphaproteobacteria > Caulobacterales > Caulobacteraceae > Brevundimonas. The sequence continues at coordinate 18,440 of NZ_DASWTO010000024.1, forward strand.
GCGCGGAGATCGCCGCGCTTGACGAGGGCGCGCTGGCGGAGCGCCTGCGGACGGTGCGGGTCTTCGCCCGGGTGCAGCCGGTGCAGAAGCTGGCCCTGGTCCGGGCGTTCAAGGCCAATGGCGAGGTGACGGCCATGACCGGAGACGGGGTCAATGACGCCCCCGCGCTGGAGGCCGCCGACATCGGCGTCGCCATGGGCGGCCGGGGCACAGACGTGGCGCGGGAGGCGGCCGATCTGGTCCTGCTGGACGACCGCTTCGGTTCGATCCTCGGCGCGGTGCGGCTGGGTCGCCGGATATTCACCAACCTGCGCCGGGCGCTGATCTACATCACGGCGATCCATGTGCCGATCGCCGGCCTCGCCCTGCTGCCGATCCTCCTCGGCGCGCCGCCGTTTCTGTTTCCGGTCCACGTGGTGCTGCTCGAACTGGTGATCGATCCGGTCTGCGCCCTGGTCTTCGAGGCCGAACCCAGCGAGCCGGACGCGATGCGGCGCCGCCCGCGACCGCCGGGCGCGCGCCTCTTCGGGATCGGGGAACTGGCGGCGGGCCTGGGTCAAGGTCTGATGATCCTGGCGGCGGTTCTCTGGCTCTACCTCTGGCTTCTGCCGCAGGCCGGAGAAGCCGGAGCCCGCGGCGCGGCCTATGTGGCGCTTGCGGTGGGCAATCTGGCGCTGGCCATGGCCAACGCGGCCTCGGCCGGCGTCGGCCTCTTCAGTCCACATCGGCGTCTGTTCTGGAGCATCGCCGCAGGACTGACGGCGGTCCTTCTCGCCGGTCTCTACCTGCCGTCGGTCGCCGACCTCTTTCGTTTCAGCGCCCCGCACCCGATGCATCTGGCGCTGGCGATCGGCTGCGGCCTGCTGGCGGGAGGATGGAGCGGCGCGGTTCGCCTGGTCAGGCGACAGCTCCTGCGTGACACGCCCTGACCGCGGTGCGGCGGCCAGGGCCGATGCTGATCCTGTCTTCGGCGTGCGCTACGGTCGGCCCAGCTCTTTCGCCAGGGCGACAAGCACCGCCCGCTTTGCGGGCGGGAGCCGGCCGGTGATCCTGGCGATCTGGAGCACGACACGGGTCTCCGGCTCTTCGGCGGCGACGCCGTCGAACCCATCGCCGATCAGGGTGCTCAAGGGCGTCTCGAGCGCATGGGCGATCAGGACGAGCCGGCCGAACGGGACCGCCACTTCGCCCGTCTCATAGCGCTGGATCAACTGATGCCCGCCGCCGACGAGCGCGGCCAGTTCAGCCAGCGTCAGGCCCTTGGCCGAGCGAGCCAGGGCGATGCGCTGGCCCAGCAGCCGGTTGTTCCGCGCTTCTGCCGCTCCGTCGGATTTGCGCTTGATGGTCATATGTTGCGGCGTCCCCGTCTTTTGGACTAGCGCGGCCGCAACGCAGATTTGTGTCGTTTCGCGGAAGGTTTGCCGGCGCCGGCAAGGTTCAGGGGGTGAAGCCCAGCGGCCCCAGAAGCCAGACCAGCCAGACGCCGATCGCCAGAAATACGCCGAACGGCAGACGGTCCGCGCCGGAGACCCGGCCCCTCGTCAGAAGGCGTGCGGCGACGACGCTCAGCCCGGCGAGGGCGGCCCAGAGCAGGACGCTGGGCAGGCCGATCCATCCGGTCCATGCGCCGCCGCCGGCGAGAAGAAACGGGTCGCCGCCGCCCAGGCCCTCGCGGCCCCGGATATGGCGGTAGGCGCGACCGACAAGCCAGAGACCGCCGAAACCGACCGCCGCGCCGGCCAGGGAGTCCACGACCGACAACCGGTCCAGAATCGCGGCGGCCAGGAGCCCGGTTCCGAACAGGGGAAGGGTCAGCTGGTCCGGGAGCCAGAAATGTTCGCCGTCGACTACCGCGATCAACAGCAGCTGCCACCCGAGCAGGGCCGTGAGCAGGGCCGCGGCCAGCGATGGCTGGCTCAGGGCCGCGCAGGCCCCGATGGCCGCGCAACCCGCCTCCATGGCGGGATACCGCACGGGGATGGCCGCCCCGCAGGCGGTGCATCGGCCGCGGGAGACTGCATAACTCAGCAAGGGGATCAGCCGCCATGGGCCCAGCGGACGCTCGCATCCGCGACAGCGGGACCGCCCGCCCACGAAACCCTCGCCCTCGGGGAGGCGCAGGCTGACGAGGCCGAGAAAGCTTCCGGCCAGTATTCCCACGCCGCCGAGCGCGACGGCCGGAAGCGCCGACCCTGTGTCGAAGTCCATCGAGGTCCCCCGAAGTGTCACACCCGGTTTCGGGTCGTTCAGACACGCCCCTGGCCGCCGGCTCTACCGCTGGATTGTGACGATCCCGCCGTACCGGGACGGTGTTTCACCGAACGGCCAAGACAACTTCACAGAGGTGCGCCGCAACCGTCACGGTTCAGCGGCCACGGTGTCACAACCGCCTTCTATCGAGAGCCCGGGCAGGGGGGCGAGTTCGCCGCGACGGGACCGCGTGTCCGGTCGTCCTGCCGATTGATCCTTTGGACCAGACACGGTGGAAACGATGACCGGCCTTCGACTGAAAACCCTGCTCGCGATCTCCGCCAGCGCCATGATCCTCGCCGCCTGCGGTTCGGCCGAGGTCGCCTCGCCCGGCGAGGGTGATTTCGGCGGCGGCACGGGCGGCGGCGGCGGCCCGACGCCCCTTCCTCCCGGGACGCCCGCGCCCGATTGCCCGAGCGGCTTCGCCAACGTCGGCCTCGTCGCCAACAACACCCTGCGCGTATGTCAGCTGCCGCAGCAGATCGTCGGCGCCCTGACGGTGCCGCTGCGCGCCGGCACCATCTATTCGATCAGCGGCCGCACCGAGGTCGGAACGGACCGGGGCATCGACCCCGCCGCGCCCACGCCGGGCAGCGCCCAGGGCATCCTGACCATCGAGGCCGGCGTGCGCATCTTCGCCTCGGGCGGCTCGGACTATCTGCTGGTCAACCGCGGCTCGCAGATCTTCGCCGAGGGCACCGCCACCCAGCCCATCGTCTTCACCAGCCGCCAGAACGTCGAGGGCACGACCACCGAGACCTCGCAGGGTCAGTGGGGCGGTCTGGTCATCGCCGGCCGGGCGCCCCAGGCCAACTGCCAGTTGACCGCGCCGGTGACCTGCACCGGCACGGTCGAGGGCACCAGCGCCTTCTACGGCGGCAATACGCCGACCGATAACTCCGGCCGCATCCGCTATGTGCAGATCAGGTACTCCGGCTTCGAGATCTCGCCCGGCAACGAACTGCAGGGCCTGACCATGGCCGGCGTCGGCTCGGGCACCACGGTCGACCATGTCCAGATCCACAACAGCTCGGACGACGGCATCGAAATCTTCGGCGGCCATGTGAACCTGCGCCATCTGGTCATCACCGGCGCCGACGACGATGGCCTGGACACCGACACCGGCTGGCGTGGCGGCGCCCAGTTCGGCATCGTCACCCAGCGCCCGCCGAACGCGACCAGCCGCAGCGCCGGTTTCGAGTTCTCGTCGGCTCCGGCCTCGACGCCGCTGGCCTCGCGTTATGTGTCCCAGCCGAAGATCGCCAACTTCACCCTCGTCGGCCGCAACTCGCCGACCAACGCCCACACCGTCGCCCACTTCGACACGGGTACGGACGCGACGGTGATCAACTCGGTATTCACGAGCGTGGCCGGGTCCCAGGCCGGCTGCCTCGACATCGCCGACGCCGACACCGAGACCAGCCTGCCGACCTTCACCTCGGTCTACATGTCGTGCGGCATCTCATATCGCCCGGCCAACGCCGCCCGGTCGCAGGCGGTCTTCACCGCCGGGAGCAACAACACCCCGGCCGGAACCTCGACCCTGACCGCCCCGGCTTCGGGCGCCAGCCTGAGCAACCAGGTGCTGACCTTCATCAACGGCGCCAACGAGACGGCGGTCGCCCCCGCCAACGCCCCGGCGGTCTATCCGTTCTTCACGGCCACGACCTACGTCGGCGCCGTCCAGAACGCCTCCGACACCTGGTGGCAGGGCTGGACGTGCGGCCTGACGTCCGGCGCGACCTGCTGACGACGGATGCGCGGCGGCGGCTCCAGCGAGCCGCCGCCGGCTTTCGCCCCGTCCGTTGAAACTCTCCAAGGCGCAGATCATGAAGACCGCTTACCTGACCCTGACCGGGCTCCTGCTGGCCACCAGCGCGCTGATCGCGCCCGGGGTCGCCGCCGCCCAGACCCCGACCGCGCTGCCCGCGCCCGACCCGACCACGGAGATTGAAGAGGTCGTGGTGCTCGGACGGTACATCCCCGAACCCAATCGCGAGAGTTCGGAGGTCGCCGCCTTCCTCACGCAGGAAGACCTGGATCGCACCGGCGATTCCAACGCCGCGGCCGCCCTCACGCGGGTGACCGGGCTGACGATCGTGGAAGGGCGGTTCATCTATGTCCGCGGCCTGGGCGAGCGGTATTCCTCCGCCCTGCTCAACGGCTCGCCGTTGCCCAGCCCGGAACCGCTGCAGCGCGTCGTGCCGCTGGACCTGTTCCCGGCCAGCATTCTTGAGAGCGTGACGGTCCAGAAGACCTATTCCTCCGACTTTCCTGGCGAGTTCGGCGGCGGGGTCATCGATCTGCGCACTGTCGATGCCCCCCGGGAATCCTTCTTCAGTTTCTCGGCCTCGGTCGGCGGCGACACCGAAACCACCAACGAGGAAAGCCTGATCTACTACGGCTCGCGCACGGACTTCACCGGTTTCGACGATGGCACACGCGACGTGCCGGGCGAGATCGCCCTGGCCTTCAGGTCGGGCCGGCAGATCAACCGCGCGAACTTCTCGACCGACGAGCTTCAGGTGATGGGCCAGTCGCTGGTCAACGCGCCCCTGCGCCTGCTGCAGCGCGAGACGACGCCGGTGAATTTCGGGTTCGACCTCGCGGGGGGGCTGTCCAGCGACAGCAGCATCGGCACCCTGGGCCTGATCGGCGTCGCCGGCTACAGCAACAACTGGAGCACCCGCCGGGGCTTCCAGGAAGAGGGGCAGTTCTCGGGCGACGTGATTGTCCCGGTGACCAGCAAGGCCTTCGAGTCCAATCAGAACGACCTGCAGCTGAACCTGCTGGCCGGTCTGTCGCTGACCAACCCGGACCACGAGCTGAAGTGGACCAACCTCTACGTCCGAAGCACCACCAAGGAGGCCCGCACCAGCGCCGGACCGGACCTCAGCGCCGGCGGCGCGGTCTTGCGGGACGACTACACCGAGTGGTTCGTGCGGCAGCTGCTGTCCAGCCAGCTGGCGGGGGAACACCTGTTCATGGACGGGGCGCTGGAGTTCGACTGGCGCGCCGCCTGGGCCCGCACGTCGCGGGACGCGCCCTACGAGTCGCGCTTCCAGTACGGCGTCAACGCCGACGGCGACTACATCCACAATCCGTCGAACCTCATCTCGTTCAGTGAACTGGACGAGGACGTGATCTCCGGCGGCGCCGACGTCAGCTACACCCTGCCGCTTTCCGAAGCCCGGGAGGCCGTGTTCAGCCTCGGGCTCGCGTATGCGGACACGACGCGGGAGGCGACCCGGTACGATCTTCAACTGGCCGCGGTCAGCGGGCTGACGGATGAACAGCGCGAGTCCCGCATCGACTTCCTGTTCTCCGACTTCAACATCAACCCGACCACGATCGAGCTGCGCCAGGTTTCGGGCACCAACGGCGCGGGCGCCTATGACGCCGG
>NZ_DASWTO010000025.1:0-32514 GCF_036402095.1 Brevundimonas sp.
GACCGCACCTCAAGGCGCGCGGCGAGCAAGCGGGCAGGATCCATCCCTGTCCGCGAGGACCCCCGGACTCTCCATCGCCCGGGCTTCATCGCTCGACCACAGCCCGCCGTCGTCGAGAGCGTGGATCCGACGCCCTCCCCACCGACGGGATGCCCCTATTATGCGCCCGGGATCGGGCGTGCTCGGGAAACAGGTTCGAGAAAAGGCGATGTGCCTGGAAAGGCCGGAGATTATCCGCGCAATCCGACTATGGATTCCCGGATTGTCAGCACAGCGTCACGGCTTTCGGAGCGGCTCCCGCAGGGAGACGCCGTCGATCCTGATGGCGGGCAAGGGCCCGCGGCGGGCGAGGCCTGGCGGGCTTCCGTCGTGTCCTTGCGCCCTTCCTTCGTGGTCTTGGTGATGAACCCGCCGACGGCGCCACGGCGCCGGCCGGCCAGACGGAGGCGGCGGCGCGGGCTCCGACAGCGGTCAGGTCAGCAGCTCCTTCAGGACCGCGTCCAGCACGGGCCGTCCCCGGGGGGTGGCGGCGATGCGGCCGGTCGCCTGGGCGAGAAAGCCGTCGGCGATGAGGCCGGCGAGCGGCGCCGCGGCGGGGGTCAGGCCAAGGGCGGCCAGATCGACGAGCGAAACGCCCTCGACCGTGCGCAGTCCGAGCAGGATCCTTTCCTCGGCGGCGGCCGAAGGATCCAGCGCCTCGCGTTCCGTCCACGGCGCGCGCCCCGCGACGCCGGCGACATAGTCCCCGATTCCGCGATGGGCGATGGTCGCGGTCCGCACGCCGTCCAGCGTCAATCGTCCATGCGCGCCCGGTCCGACGCCGAGATAGTCGCCGCCGCGCCAGACATGCAGGTTGTGCGTCGACCGGGCGGCGACGCCCCGCGCATGGTTCGACACCTCATAGGCCTCGAATCCCGCCCCCTCGAGCACGGCCTGGGTGGTTTCGTAGAGGGCGGCGGCCGTGTCCTCATCGGCCGGCGTCCAGGCGCCGCGGGCCACGGCCCGGCCGAAGGCGGTCGTCGGCTCGATGGTCAGCTGATAGGGCGAGACGTGCTCGAAACCGAGGTCCAGCGCCTCGGTCAGTTCGTCGGTCCAGCCGCTCACTGTCTGCCCCGGGCGGGCGTAGATCAGGTCGATCGACAGGCGGTCGAAGGCGCGCGCGGCCACAGCCACGGCCCGGCGCGCCTCATCGGCCGAGTGATTGCGGCCGAGAAAGGCGAGCGCGGCGTCGTCGAGCGCCTGCACCCCCATCGACAGGCGATTGACGCCCGCGTCGGCGAGGGCCGCGAAACGCCCGGCCTCGGCGTCCGTCGGATTGGCCTCGAGCGTGATCTCGATCAGACCGCGCGGCGGGAACAGGGCTTGCGCCCGTTCGATCACCGCCGTCACGGCCTCCGGCGCCATCAGCGACGGCGTGCCGCCGCCGAAGAAGATCGACGCCAGCCGGCGCGGACCCGTCAGCGCCGCCTGCGCCCCCAGATCGGCGAGGATCGCCCCGACCAGAGCCGCCTGCTCCTCGCGCCGACCGCGGTCCCTGACCACGTTGAAATCGCAATAGGGGCAGATGCGGGCGCAGTAGGGCCAGTGGACGTAAATCGCGACGTCGGAGCCAGGGTCGGGAACTGCGTCAGTCAATCAGCGCCGCCTTCAACTTCTCGAAGGCCCGGGCCCGGTGGCTGATCGAATCCTTAAGCTTCGGGTCGAGCTCGCCGAACGTCCGGTCGTAGCCGTCCGGAATGAAGATCGGATCATAGCCGAAGCCCCGGTCGCCGCGCGGCGGGAAGGTCAGCCGGCCCTCGACGCGCCCCTCGACCACCACCGCCGGGCCGTCGGGCCAGGCCACGGCGAGGGCCGAGGTGAACCAGGCCCGGCGGTCGTCGGAGCCGACCTCGTCCAGCCGCTCCTCGACCCGGCGCATGGCGAAGGCGAAATCCTTGTCGGGACCGGCCCAGCGCGCCGAGAAGATCCCCGGGGCCCCGCCGAGCGCCGCCACCGACAGGCCCGAGTCGTCGGCCAGGGCGACCTCGCCCGACCGGTCCGCCGCGTGCCGCGCCTTGAGCAGGGCGTTGCCGGCGAAGGTCGTCTCGGTCTCTTCCGGTTCCGCCAGCTTCAGCGCCCCGGCGGTGACCACCTCGTAATGTCCGCCCAGCAGGGCCTTGATCTCGGGAACCTTGCCCGGGTTGTGGGTCGCCGCGACGAGTCGCATCCCTTTGATAAGTCTCAGTTTCATACCGATAACGCGCCCTGTAACGATCCATTGCCAAAGTTTAATATCGTTAAACGATATGTAACATGACTTCCCGCCCCGCACGGCCTATCTATTAACCCAAGGACGGACGCCGCGACGTTCCTTGATCCAAGGCAAAGACGCACGATCAATGCAGCGGCACAACGAAAGAAGGGAAAAACCATCCCTTCGTCAGGATCGAGAGAGAACGACAATGAACACCATGAACGCTTCCTACTTCATCGAAAAGGTCGGCCACGGCGTGCTGAACGCCTTCCTGCTCGCCGCCCTGCCGACCGCGCTGGTCGCCACGCTCGTCCAGGCCCTGTGAGTCTGCCCTGGCCTCAAGCAGCCCGACGGGCGCCAGGCCAACCTGAAAGTCTCACCGGAGCTTTGACGATCCGCATGACAAACGCGATGTATAAGACCGCGCGTGGGTTCGCCGGACCCCGCGCGGCATTCGCGCCTGGACGTCCGGCCTGAACGAGGCCCGCATGCGATTCCCGAAGACGACATCGCTCGGGATCCGCACCCCTTCCCTGCCCCATCTGAGCCTGGTCTCGATCTCCAGCGTGGCGAGCACGGCCTGCGCCGTCGCCTTTTGGGTCCTGTCCGTCGGCGCCGTTCTCGTCCCCGTCGCCGTCGTGGCGCTGAAGCTGCTGGGCTGGTCGCTGGTGACCGCCGGAACCGGCGAGGACGCCATCGTCATCCCCCTGCCCTGGGCCTATGTGCTGCTGGTGGCCAGCGCGGCCTTCGCCTATCTGTCCATTTCCGCCCTGATCTTCCGCCTGCTGATCGGCATCGTCGCCACGCTGCGCATGGGCGATCCCTTCCATCCGCAGAACGTGCGCCGCCTGCACCAGATCGCCGCCGCCTTCGCCTCGGTGACGCTGGGCGTCTGGGCCGGGCAGTTCCTCGTCGCCCGCTTCGTGCGCGGGGCCATGGAGGCCCCCAGCCTGTTCGACCTGATCACCCCGTCGTTCGCGGTCATCATCATCGTGGTGATCGCCGAGGTCTTCCGCGAGGGCGCGCGTCTGCGCCGTGACTCCGAACTGACCATCTGAGAGAGGATCGCGCGCCGCCCGCTTTTCGTCCGCGCGCCCGCCGGTATAGAGAGTTCCCCATGGCCATCCGCGTACAGCTCGACCGCATCCTTCTCGAACGGCGCATGTCGCTGACCGAGCTGGCTGACCGCGTCGGCGTGACCCTGGCCAATCTGTCCATCCTGAAAACGGGCAAGGCGCGGGCCATCCGCTTCACCACCCTGGACGCCCTGTGCCGGGAGCTGAACTGCCAGCCGGGCGACCTGCTGACGCAGACGCCGGGGCCGCAGGACGCCGGCTCGGACGAGGACCCGGACGGGAACGCCCCCGGCACGACATGAGCCGCCGCGAGGACCTGAGCCCGGAGGACCGCCGGATCTGGGCGCGGGTGGCGGGCTCGGTGACGCCGTCGAAGCCGAGGAAGTCCGCACGGATCATCCCGGGCGCCGCCGATCCGACCCCGCCCGTCGCGCCGGTCGCCAAGGGTCCGGTGAAGGTCCGGAGCGTCGCACCTGCCTTCAGCCCGCCCTCCGCCGCGCCCGCTCGCGCGCGCGGCCTGCCGGAGGAACTCGAGCCCCGCCGCCAGCGCCGCCTGTCGCGCGAACGCGATCCGATCGAGGCGAGGATCGACCTGCACGGCTACGGCCGCTTCCAGGCCCAGGACGCCCTGACCGCCTTCCTCATCGGGGCCCAGGCGCGGGGCTATCGCTCGGTGCTGGTCATCACCGGCCAGGGGCGGCGCGGCGGCAGCGGCGTGATCCGCGCCTCGGTCCACGAATGGCTGCAGGGCCCGGCCCTGCGCGGCGTCGTCTCCGGCTTCGCCCCGGCCGCCCGGAGACATGGCGGCGACGGGGCGCTGTATGTGACCATCCGGCGAGCGTGATCCATGGCCCATCTGGTCGCCATCCAGACCTCGAGCGGCGAATGGCAGGCCTATGTCGTGGCCCATCCGTCAAACCGCTTCGTGGGCGACGTCGACGTGACGGGCCGCACGGTGCCGTCCTTCCGCTACATGCGGGCCTGGGACGGCGTGCCCAAGGCCGAGGCCGCGCGCCTCGCCCGGAGCCTCAGGGGCGTGCCCAGGGCCGCCCGGCATGCCGCCATCCTCAAGGCTTCGGAAGGCCTGCGCCTCTCGGCCTCGGCCGGCACGGCGATCTGATCAGGACAGGGGCAGCCCCGCCTCTTTCGCAAGCGCCTCCAGCGACGTCATCGGCCGGGGGCCCCAGTGGGCGATGACCTCGGCCGCGGCCAGCGAGCCGAGCTTGCCGGCGTCCTCCAGCGACAGGCCGCGGGCGAGGCCGAGCAGGAAGCCGGCGGCGTACTGGTCGCCGGCGCCGGTGGTGTCGACCACCTTGTCGACAGGGAAGGCTGCGACCTCGACCCGGTCCCCGCCGCCCCGGCCGAACACCACCGAACCGGCGGCCCCGCGGGTGACGGCGGCGATGTCGACGATGCGGCCGAGGTGGGCGGCGGCGCGGTCGAAGTCTTCGGTCTCGAACAGGGAAGCGAGTTCGGCCTCGTTGGCGAGCACGATGTCGGCCGAGGCCTCGATGAAGGCCAGCAGCTCGGACCGCCAGCGGTGGACCACGAAGGCGTCCGACAGGGTGATGGCGACCTTGCGCCCCGCGGCGTGGGCCGCGGCGGCGGCGGCCTCGAAGGCGGCGCGGGCCGGCGCCGGGTCGAACAGATAGCCCTCGAGGTAGACGATGGCCGAGGCGCCGATCAGCCCGGAGTCGATGTCGCCCGCCTGGAGCTGGTTGGCGGCGCCGAGGAAGGTGCACATGGTGCGCTGGCCGTCGGGGGTGACGTTGATCATGCAGACCCCGGTGGCGAGGCCGGCGGCGGCCCCGTCGGTGAGCGGCGGGGTGTCGAACCGCACCCCGGCGGCGCGGATGTCGTGGGTGAAGACGCCGCCGAGGGTGTCGTCCGCGACCTTGCCGATATAGGCGGCGCGTCCGCCGAAGGAGCCGACGCCGGCGACCGTGTTGCCGGCCGAACCGCCCGAGGCCTCGACCCCCGCAGCCATGGCCGCATAGAGGGCCGCGCTGCGCTGCGCGTCGACCAGCTGCATCGAGCCGGCGGTCAGGCCCTGGGCCTCGAGGAAGGCGGGCTCGCAGGGGGCCAGGACGTCGACGATGGCGTTGCCGACGGCGCAGACGTCGTAGTGGGGGGCGTGGGTCATGAGGCGGCGTTTAGCGGACCCGCCCCGCCGCGCCACAAAAAAACATATAAGGATATCTTTATACTTTTTTCGAGCTTCGCTATAGGGCGGGCATGACCCGCATCGCCGTCCTGACGCCCGATCCAGCCGATCCCTCCTACGCCGGCCAGTGGCCCAAGGTGCTGGAGCGGCTGGCCGGCGCGCTCGCGCCCGCCGGGATCACGGTCGAGCCGAGCCCGTGGACAGAGCACGTCGACGACGCCGCCGGCCTGACCGGCTATCCGCTGGTGCTGCCGCTGATCGTCTGGGGCTACCACCGCGATCACCCGCGCTGGATGCGGGCCTGCGAGACGTGGGCCGAAGCCGGCGTACGGATGCTCAACCCACCGTCGGTGATCGGCCGGAATTCCGACAAGTCCTATCTCGGCCGGCTGGCGGAGAAGGGCGTGGCGATCCCGCCGACGATGTGGGTCGAGGGGGTGACGCAGGCCGACGTCGACGCCACCTTCGACCGGTTCGGAACCGACGTCGTCATCGTCAAACCGCGCGTGTCCGGCGGCGCGTGGAAGACGCTGCGCCTGTCGCGCGGCGAGCGGCTGGCGGACGCGCCCGAGGGGCCGGCGATGATCCAGCCCTACCTTGCGTCGATCGAGACGGAGGGGGAGACCAGCCTGCTGTTCTTCGGCGGCGAGCTGAGCCACGTAGTCAACAAGCGGCCCGTATCCGGCGAGTTCCGAATCCAGGTGCAGTTCGGCGGCCAGTACGCCGCCCTGCCGGAGCCCCCCGCCGGGGCGCTGGCGCTGGCGGAACAGACGCTCGCGGCCATCGGCGAGGACCTGCTCTACGCCCGTATCGACATGGCGCAGGGGCCGGACGGCGAATGGCTGCTGATGGAGGCCGAGCTGATCGAGCCGGACTTCTATCTCGGCTCGGCCCCGGAAGGTGGGGCGCGGTTCGCGGCGGCGGTGAAGGCCCGGCTCTAGACCGCCTCGCCCAGCGCCTGCAGCCCCGCCCGCGACGGGCACAGGTCGCTGATCACGCAGGCGCTGCACTTCGGCTTCCTCGCGGTGCAGGTGTAGCGCCCGTGCAGGATCAGCCAGTGGTGGGCCTTGGGCAGCCAGTCTGCGGGCACCACCCGGTGCAGCTGGGCCTCGACCTTGTCGGGCGTGGCCGCGTTGGCGAGGCCGAGGCGGTGCGAGACGCGGAAGACATGGGTGTCGACGGCGATGGCCGGTTCGATCCCCAGTTCGTTCAACACCACGCTGGCGGTCTTGCGGCCGACGCCCGGCAGGGCCTGCAGCGCCTCGCGGTTCAGCGGCACCTCGCCGCCGTGCTGCTCCAGCACGATGCGGCTGAGGGCGATGACGTTCCTGGCCTTGCCGCGATAGAGGCCGATCGAGGCGATGAAGGGGATCAGCCCTTCCTCGCCCAACGCCAGCATCTTCTGCGGGGTGTCGGCGACCGCGAACAGGCGGTCTGTGGCCTTGTTGACCGAGACGTCGGTGGCCTGGGCCGAGAGGGCGACGGCGACCACCAGGGTGAAGGGGCTGGAGAAATTCAGCTCGGTCTTCGGATCCGGCATGACCCGCGACAGCCGCTCGAAAATGGCCTCGACCCGATCCTCGTCCGGCGGCCAGCCGAGCACGGGGACCATGGCGCCGGTCATCACGGCGGGGCGTTTGGGCGCGGGTTTCGGGCGGCTCTTCGGGCGAGCCCTGGGCGGCGTCATGCCTCGTCGTCGCCGGGCGCGGGGCCGGGGTCAAGACCGAGCGCCGCCAGCGCCTCGCGCGCCGCCCGCCCGCCCTCCAGCCACGCGCCGTGGGCCGTGCCGTAGAAGACCTCCGACGTCGCCTCGCCGGCGGTGAAGAGGCGGTTCTCGACCGGCGCCTTCAGCCGAGCCCGGTCGCCGGCCTTGCCCGGCAGGGCGTGCGAATAGGCGCCGCGCGACCAGGGATCGGCGCCCCACATCGAGGCGGCGGCCGGTGCGATCCGCTTGCGGAAGGACGAGCCGAGCAGATGCGCCAGTTCGTCCGCCGCGAAGGCGAAGAAGGCGGCCTCGCCTTCGGCCTCCAGCTGGCGGGCGATGTCGCCGCCGAACCAGGCCTCGATCATCGGCCGGCCGAACGGGCGCAGATGGTAGCCGCCGGTCTCGGCCGTGTCGGCGCGGCCCCACAGCTGGCTGTCCTTCGGGAAGTCCTCGGCCCCCGTCACGGTCATGTGCAGCTTGGAGGCGAGGCCGAGGGGCAGGCTGGCCGCCGCCTCCATCAGGTCCGGCAGCGGCGGATCGAAACGCACGACCCCGGCGGCGATCAGGTCGGTCGGAAGAGTGAAGATCACCGCCCGCGCCTCGACCGCGCCCTTCGCCGTCTCCAGCCGCAGGACCGGGCCGGACCGGTCGATGCGGCTGACCGCGCAGTGGGTCGCCACCGGCAGGCGGGCGCCGAGCCGCTCGACCAGCCGGCCGTAGCCCTCGATCACGCGCCAGTTCACCCCGGTGTCGCGGTAGGCGTCGTAATCGCGGATCGACACCTCGGCGAAGCGGGCTCCGTTCAGGGCCCCGGAGATGGCGTCGATGCGCGGGTTCCAGCGGCAGTCCGGCTCGAACAGCCGGGAGGCGGGGCCCTCCTCGCCGCGGGCCGCCGCCTCGGCGACGCGACCCTCGAAGGCGGCGAAGGCGGCGCCGAATTCGGCCTGCTCCGCCGACGTCATCTCGTGGTCGAAGGCCTGGCTCTCCCACGGCGGCGGAGTGCGATCGATGGTCAGGCCCTCCGGCTCGACCATTTGCGCCAGCGGATTCTCGTCGGCGGAGTGAAGCCAGCCGCAGCCGAGGTCGAGAGCGTGCCCCTCACGGAGAAGGGTATGGGCCCGGCCGCCGATCCGGTCGCGCGCCTCCAGCACCACGACGGACAGGTCGGACCGCGCCAGCCGCCGCGCCGCCGCGATGCCCGCGGCGCCCGCCCCGATCACGGCGACATCGACAGAGGACGGCGGGCGGACGAGGGTCATGACGGCTACTTCGGCGCGGCGGGGCGGCGGCGCAAGCCGCAAGGCTTGGCGACGGAGGCGCGGCGGTTTAGGCAGCCCCCGTCTGTACCGGAGTTCCCCATGCTGATTCACCTGTCGTCCTGGCCCGAGATCGACGCGCGGCTGAAGACCGTCAAGACGGTGGTCGTGCCCATCGGCTCCAACGAGCAGCATGGGCCGACGGGCCTGCTGGGCACCGACTGGCTGTGTCCGGAGATCATCGCCCACGCGGCGGAGAAGCAGGATGAGTCCCTCGTGGTGGCGCCGACCTTCAACATCGGCATGGCCCAGCATCACCTGGCCTTCGCCGGGACCATCAGCCTGCGGCCATCCACCTTCATGGCCGCGATCACCGACTGGGTTTCGTCGCTGAGCCGGCACGGCTTCGAGCGGATCTATTTCCTGAACGGCCACGGCGGCAACGTCGCGACCATCGAGGCCACCTTCGCCGAAATCTACGCCGAGTGGAGCTTCGTCGAGGAACAGCCGCCCTTCGTTCTCAAGCTGCGCAACTGGTGGGACCTGCCGGGCGTCACCGGCCTGTGCAACCGCATGTTCCCGACCGGCCACGGGATGCACGCCACCCCGTCCGAGATCGCCGTGACCCAGGCCGCCTATCCGGACCGGATCAAGACGGCCGAGATGAGCCCGAAAATCGCGCCGGTGGGGCCGATCCGCGATGCGCTGGACTATCGCGCCCGCTTTCCCGACGGCCGCATCGGTTCCGATCCGCTGCTGGCCAGCCCGGAGAAAGGGCAGGAGATCATCGACGCGGCGGTTCCGGCGTTGCTGAAGGAAATCGCCGACTTCACCGCCGAGGTCTTGCCGTAAACACCATTGGCGCGCACGGTCGGGCCATGACACCGATCAGACAGGCCGCCCGCACCGCCCGCGCGGGCCACGAACTGCTGCAGGCCTCAGGGGACGTCATCGCCCGGCGCCTCGAGATCGTCGCCGAGGGCTTCCGCGACCCGCTGAAGGCCGACCTGCTGGAAATGAGCCTGATGGGGTCGGAGAAGGTCGAGGCCCTGACCGCCTCGGCCGCCGCCGGCCTCAACGGCGCCGTGGCCATGGCCGCGACCACCGCCGCCGCCGCCGCGCGCGAGACCGCGGCGGTCCAGGGCGCGCTCCACGCGGTCCTGGCCGCCCGCACCCCGGCCGAGGCCGTGCTGGCGCAGGGCAGCTGGGCCACGGCGGCCATGAGCCGCGCGCTGAGCGACGGCTGGGCCTTCGGGGCCACGATGCTGGCGCTGCAGGCCGAGACCCTGGCCCCGATCCACGCCGCCGCCGTCGCCAATGCGAAGCGGCTGAAGAAATAGTCTAGCGGAACGGCGGCTCGTCGAAGGCGCGAAGCTTGCGGGAGTGCAGGCGGGCGCCCTCGGCCCTGAGCAGGTCGACAGCCTGGATGCCGATCTGCAGGTGCTCCGAGATCGAGCCCTCATAGAAACGGTTGGCCTGACCGGGCAGTTTGATCTCGCCGTGCAGCGGCCGGTCCGAAACGCACAGCAGGGTGCCGTAGGGGACGCGGAAGCGGTAGCCCTGGGCGGCGATGGTGGCGCTCTCCATGTCGATGGCCACGGCCCGGCTCTGGTTGAAGCGCTGGGCCGACTTGGCGTAGCGCAGCTCCCAATTGCGGTCGTCGGTGGTGACCACCGTGCCGGTGCGCAGGCGCCGCTTGACCTCCTCGCCGGGCGCGCCGGAGACCATCTTGGCGGCGTCGTAGAGGGCCCGCTGCACCTCGGCGATTGACGGGATAGGAATATCGGGCGGCAGCACGGCGTCGAGCACGTGATCGTCGCGCAGATAGGCGTGGGCCAGCACATAGTCGCCGATCACCTGGCTGTCGCGCAGACCGCCGCAGTGGCCGATCATCATCCAGGCGTGGGGCCGGGTGACGGCGAGATGGTCGCAAATGGTCTTGGCGTTGGACGGACCGACGCCGATGTTGACCAGGCTGATGCCGTTCCAGCCCGGCGCCGTCAGGTGGTAGGCGGGCATCTGGTGCTTCTTCCACGCCGCGTCCATCACCACCTCGCCCGGGTTGGGCGTATCCGCGGTGATGACCACCCCGCCGGCGCAGACGAGCCGGTCGTAGGGGCTGGCCGGATCGGCCACCTGGGCGCAGGCCCAGCGCACGAACTCGTCTACGTACCTGTTGTAATTCGTAAACAAAATGTAGGACTGGACGTCCTCCACTGGCGTCCCGGTGTAGTGCCG
Organism: Brevundimonas sp.; assembly: GCF_036402095.1. Classification (GTDB taxonomy): domain Bacteria; phylum Pseudomonadota; class Alphaproteobacteria; order Caulobacterales; family Caulobacteraceae; genus Brevundimonas. The sequence goes on from NZ_DASWTO010000025.1 coordinate 10,673, forward strand.
CAGCCGGGCCAGGGAGAAGTCGGTGCGCAGGCCGTCGAACTGGGCCAGCGGGAAGTCCTCGGCCGGGTTGAACAGGCCGTCGGAGATCTCGTCGCCGATATGGGCCAGGTCGGTGGTGGGGAAGTAGCGGGCGACGGCGGCGGTCTGGCTGCGGTCCAGGGCCACGTCCGAGCCGTCCATCACATAGGGGAAGGGGATCTCCTGATCCGACGGTCCGACCTCGAACGTCGCGCCGTAGTCGGCCTCGAGCAGGCCCAGCTGCTCGGTCAGATAGGGGCGAAACAGCTCCGGCCGGGTGACGGTGGTTGAATAGACGCCGGGGCGCGACAGGCGGGCGTAGGCGCGGCTGGCCAGGTTGGCGGGCCGGTCGCCGAACCAGCTGACCCTGAGCTGGGGATAGGAGAACAGGCCCCTGGCCCGGGCCTCGGGGTCGGGCCGTTCGCCGGTGGCGAGGAAGGTTCGCACCGCCTCGCGGAGGTTGGCCACCGATTGATTGTAGAGGGTTTCGAGGCGGTCCAGAGCCGCCGGGCCCGTCATCGGGCCAGTCATCATGTCTGTCATGACCCCAGATAGCGGAAAGTCATGGCCTTGGCGAGGCGGCGCGGCCCGCGACTTCAGGCGAGTTCGCGACGCAGGAAGGCGGTGAGATCGTCCAGCACCGGCGCCTTCCTGCGAAAAAGCGGGGACAGGGTGGTGATCAGATCGGCGTGGTTGAGGCCCTCGTAAAGCTTCGCCTCGCAACGGCCGCCGACCGCCCGCATCCGCTCGCACAGGATGGTGGTGTCCTCGGCGTGCACCAGTTCGTCGGCGGAGCCGTGGCCCAGCCAGAGCGGCGGCGCATCGGGGCGCACGAAGGTCACCGGCTGGGTCAGGGTCGGGTCGGGCGCGCGGGCGAAGGCGTTGATCGACGCCGGCACGTCCAGCGGCAGAAAGTCGTAGGGTCCGGCCAGACCCGCCGCGGCCTTGATCAGACCGGGGGCGCCGGCGGCGGCCATGTAGCGGCGGTCGAGCGCGATCATCATCGCCAGGTGGGCCCCCGCCGAATGGCCGACGACGCCCAGCCGGTTCCGGTCCGCGCCGTACAGCCCCGCCACCGCGCCGGCCCGGACGGCGGCGGCGGCGGCATCCTCGACGAAGGCGGGAAAATGCACCTGCGGCACGACGCGATAGTCCGGCGTGGCCACCACGAATCCGCGGGCCGCCAGCGCATGGGCCGCCCAGCCGTACTGCGACCGCGCCCCCGAATCCCACCCCCCGCCGTAGAAGAACACCAGCACCGGCCAGGGCCGCGCGGTCGCCGCGGTCGGGGCGAGGATGTCCATGCGCTGACGCGGGTCGTCACCATAGGCGATATCCCGCGCGACCCGCCTGACGCCCCGGTCACGAGGCCCGAGCGCGTTGAGAGCACCCAGCGGCGAGCAGGCGGCGGCGAAGGCGGCGACGGCGGGAGCGAGCAATCCTCTTCGGGTCATGCGTGCAGATACGCACGAAGCGGGGCCTTGGCTCAATCACCCCGCCGACGAGATCAATGCGCCGCAGTTGGCGTCCTCGGCGAGGCCCGGATCGACGAAGGCGGCCAAGGCCGCGAACGGATTGACCAGAGCGCCGAGGATGGCGCCAAGGCCGACCTGCGCGGCCACCTCGGCCCGATCCACATCGACCCTGGGCCGGGTCAGAGGTCCCTGGACGAGGATTGGCGCCCACAGCCGGACCAGCCGCGCCTCCTTGGTCTCGCCGTCGATGCGCAGGTTCATGGTCTCGGCCCCGAGGTCGATCGTGCCGCTGCCGTGGGCCAGCACCGGGGTGGTGTCGATGACGAAGGTGCGCGCCGTCGCCTTGCCGCCGCTGACGGTGAAGTCGGCCACGGCGCAACGGATCTCGGCCGTCGAGTCGTCGTCGTTGAGCAGCTTGAACAGGCCGGCGGTCAGGTTGATGCCCATCAGCTCGGCGAAGGCGGCGCGCATCCGGCCCTGCGGCACGACCAGGCTGATCGTGCCCTTCGACGAGGCGGCGAAGTCGTGCACCGAGGCCCCCGGCCCCTCCAGCTGCGCCCGGCCGAGGGCGCGGCCCGTGACGGTGGGCGAGCCGCCCCGGGCGGGGATGATCGATTCCAGCGGATAGCCGCGCAGACGGAAGTCGATGGCGCTGTAGGGCCGGTCCCGCGTCGCGTTGATCCTGGCCGTGCCGCGCAGCTCGCCGCGGTTGAAGGTGAAGGCCACGGGGTCGAGGTCCAGGATGCCGCGCTTCAGCTCCGCGCCGATATCGACCTGGCGCACGTCGAGCTCGTTGCGCTTCACCCGCGCCGCCTTGTAGCGCAGCGTGCCGTCCATCACCCGCAGCCGGTCGACGTTCAGCGGCGCGTCCGGCAGCAGGCGGCCGGGCGCGCCTGAGCTGACGACCGTATCGCCCGACGCCGTGACCCGCGGCTCGGCCCCGAGCACCGCCATCAGGTCTTCTATGTCGAGCAGGCGCGAGCGCAGGTCGGCGTCCACACGGCGCCGGTCGCCGGCCTTGTCGACCACCACGTCCCCCGACAGGTCGGACGAGCCGACGCGGCCGCTGAAGTCGGCGAAGGTGAATCTGGCGTCGTCGCGGGTCAGCTTGCCCGCCAGCCGGTAGGGCGGCGTGTTCGGGGTGGTGACGCCGGTCAGCAGATAGACGTCGGCCAGGTCCCGCCCCTGCATGCGCAGCGTGGCGTTGAACTGGCCGAGATCGAACGGCCGGGTGATCGAGCCGTCGGCGACCAGCCGTGTGCCGACCCCGGCGATCTCGCCGTGGAAGGTGTACGGCCGGTCGCGGCGGATGTTGATGAAGGGTCCGCCCCGCACCAGCACGCTCAGCGGCGTGCCGTTGATCGTTCCCCTGCCGTCCAGGTGGAAGCCGGCCTGCCCGTCCGACCCCTCCCGCGCGTTGATGGTGGCCTCCAGCCGGATCTTGCGGTGCTGTTCGTCGAGCGAGATCTTGCCGTCCTGGATCAGCAACCGGTTGATCGGCGGCAGCTTCAGGCCCTCGCCGGTGTCAGGCGCGTCGGGATTCAGCCGCCAGCTCTTGCGGCCGTCGTCGGTCGAGATCAGGACCGCCTCAGGGCGGGTGATCTGCACCAGCGGCATCTCCAGATGGCCGCCGAGCAGCGCCCGCAGCCGCACCGCGACGCGCAGATCCTCGACCCGCAGCGTGTCCTCTTCCCGGGCCCAGTCGGGGCCGCCGATGCGCAGCCTCTGCACCCGGGCCGAGGGGGTCCAGCTGAACAGCTTGACGTCGAGGTCGCCGTTGAGCTCGATTTCACGGTCGTAGCGGGCCGAAGCCCACCGCCCGATCGGCCCGCGCAGCATGTTCCAGTCGAACAGCAGCAGGAACAGCACGATGGCCGCGACCAGCACCACGGTGACGCCGGCGGCGATCTTCTCGGCCGTTCCGGGCCGCCGCGCCGCCGCATAGACCGGATCGTTGGCGACGACCCAGTCGCGCCAGCCGCGCAGTCTCGCGCCGGCGGGGACGAGGGCGCGGTCCCGCACGACGAGCCAGTTCGGATTGTCCTTCAGGCGGTTGGGCAAGACGCGACTCCGTCGAGCGGAGACAACGCACGAGTCCGGCCAAAGGGCTCAGCGAGGGCCGGAGCGCCCATGAGAAAGGGCGTTCCCGTCGCCGGAAACGCCCTCCTTCAGTCCTGCGCGTCCGCCGTTACTCCACCGGCTTCAGATGCTTGTCGAGCCAGCCGAACACTTCGGTGTGCCACTGCAGGCTGTTGGCCGGCTTCAGCACCCAGTGGTTCTCATCCGGGAAGACCACCAGCCGGCTTTCGACGCCGCGCCGCTGCAGGGCGGTGAAGGTCGAGAGGGCCTGGGCGGTCGGGATACGGAAGTCCCGGTCGCCTTGGATCACCAGCATCGGGTCGCGCCAGTTCTGCACGTGGTTGGCGGGGTTGAAGGCCTGGTAGCCGCGCGGGTTTTCCCACGGCGTGCCGCCGTACTCCCACTCTGTGAACCACAGCTCTTCGGTCGAATAGCCCATGCCGAAGGTGTCGAAGACGCCGTCGTGATTGACCAGGCATTTGAACTCGCCCGGCCAGTTGCCGGCGATCCAGTTGATCATATAGCCGCCGTAGGAGGCGCCGAGCGCGCAGGCGCGGTCACCGTCCAGGAAGCCGTAGCGCGACTGGGCGGCGGCCCAGCCCTTCTGCAGATCCTCCAGCGGGCGGTCGCCCCAGTGCTGGCTGATGGCGTCGGTGAAGCCCTGGCCGTAGCCGGTCGAGCCGTGGAAATCGATCATCACCACGGCATAGCCGGCCCCGGCGTAGGTCTCGGGGTTCCAGCGGTACGACCAGCTGTTGCCGAACGAGCCCTGCGGCCCGCCGTGGATCAGGAAGGCGACCGGATACTTCTGTCCCTCGACATAGTTGGCGGGCTTGATGACGTAGCCGTGCACCGTCTCGCCGTTCCAGCCCTCGAAGGTGAACTGTTCCGGTTCGCCGAACGCCTTCGCGTCCAGCTGCGGGTTCACGTCGGTGATGCGGCGCGGCATCTCGCGGCCGAGGAAGGTCTTGACGAACAGCTCGCTGGGACGGGTCAGTGAGTCCTGGGCGAAGACGAAGCCGGTCGGCGTCTGGGCGAAACTCGAAACATGGCCGGGCCCGGTCACCGGAGTCACGACGCTGTTTCGGGTGTCGATCGAGAAAATCCGCGTCTGACCGACGTCGCCGGCGGTGACGTAGAGGGTGTTTCCGTCGCGCGACCACTGCAGGCTGTCGGCCGAGCGGTCCCAGTTCGCGGCGACCTGGCGGACCTGGCCGGTCTGCATGTCACGCAGGAAGATGGCGTATTTGTCGGCCTCGAAACCCGGGCGGGCCATGGCGCGGTACGCCAGGGTGCGGCCGTCGGGCGAGAACACCGGGCCGGTATCCCAGGCGTCGTTGGCGTCGGTCAGATTCTCGAACACGCCGTCGCCGCTCAAACCGTTGGTCCGGTAGAGGTCGAAATTGGTGCTCCACGGCTCGCTCTGGCCGGCCAGCCGGGCCGAGAAGACCACCGCGTCGCCGTCGGGCGTGAAGGTGAACTCGCCCTCGTCGCCGAACGGCTTTGAGGGGGTGTCGCCGTCGAAGCCCTTCGTCACCCAGACGGGCTCGCCCGAGTCGTCGGTGTTGACCACGAACAGGTGATTCTGGGTCCCGTCATTCCAGGTGTCCCAGTGGCGCACGAACATCCGGTCGTAGACCTGGCCGGTGCTCTTGCTGTCCGCCTCGGCCTTCGCCCGGTCGACCGTGCAGGCGAGGTCGGCGCAGGACGGGAACACCGCCAGCGACACCACGACCTTGCCGGCGTCGCGGCTCAGCCGGTAGGCGTTGACGTCGACCGGCAGGTTGGTGACCTGGACGGCGCCGGTACCGTCGGCGTTGGCGCGCCAGACCTGGCTCGAGCCCGAACGGCCCGACAGGAAATACAGCTTGCCGTCCGACCCCCAGCGCGCGGTGTTTGCGCCGCCCTCGTTGATGGCCAGCCGCCGGCCCTCGCCCGGATCACGCAGGTCCATGACGTACAGCGCGCCCTGGCGGCGATTGGCCTCGACGTCGGTCGCGGTGACCGAATAGACCACCCAGCGGCCGTCGGGCGACACCTGCGGATCGCCCAGCCGATTGGCGCTGATCATGTCGCGGTAGCTGAACGGCTCGGCCGCCTGCAGGGGGGCCGTGACGGCGGTCGCGGCGTCGGCCGGCGCGGCCGGGTTTTCCGCCAGGGCCGGCAGGGCGGCGCCCGCGAGCAGGGCGGCGGCGCTGAGGCCGGTCAGAAGGCGGATCAAGCGGGGGGTCGCTGGGCGCATACGCGGGAGTCCTCGACGTTGAGCGGATTTCACGGCGCGAAGGGGTGGCGCCGCGGGGGCGGCGCGTCAATGCCGCGACGCTTTCGAAGCGCTTGCGGACCGCCGCCGGACCGGCGACAACCGCCCGGCATGACTGCCGTCGCCCTGAGCCCGCCCGGACCCGCCGAGCCGCACATCTGCGATGTGCTGATCGCCGAGCGCGCGCCGCGCCTGACCGGATCCGCCCTGTGGCCGCTGGCCCGCCCGTTCCTCTACAGACTGCTCAACTACCGCCACGCCGTGCGTATGGCCGACGCCGTTCGGCCGCTCTCGGGGGCCGAGGCCCTCGACTATATGAGCGACCTTCTCGACCTGAAGGTCGCCGCGATGAACGCCGACCGGATACCCGCCTCGGGACGCTGCATCGTGGTCGCCAACCACCCCACCGGCATCGCGGACGGCATCGCCGTGTTCGACGCCCTGCGGGCGCGGCGGCAGGACGCCGTCTTCTTCGCCAACGCCGACGCCCTGCGCGTCTCACCCCGGCTCGGCGAGGCGGTCATCCCGGTCGAATGGGTCCTCGAGAAGCGCACGCGCGAGAAGACCCGGGCGACGCTGCAGGCCGCGCGCGAGGCGTTCGAGGCCGACCGCTGCGTGGTCATGTTCCCCGCCGGCCGGCTGGCTCGGGTGGCGAAGGACGGCTCGGTCACCGACCCGGAATGGGCCCCCACCGCCGCCTCCCTGGCGCGCCGGTACGATGCGCCGATCGTGCCGATCCACGTGGCGGGGCCCAACTCACGCCTGTTCCACTGGTTCGACCGCATCTCTCCCGAGCTGCGCGACATCACCCTGTTCCACGAGCTGCTCAACAAGAAGCGCAAGCGGTTCTTCCTCAAGGTCGGCAAGCCGGTTCCGCCGTCGCGGCTGGACATCGACGCCGCGCGGGCGACCTATGCGCTCAAGGCCTTCACCGAGCGGGTCCTGCCCAGCCAGCCGGACGCCGATTTTGCCTGAGCCGGGACTGACGCTGGCGCTCGAGGACGCCGCCGCGACCGCCCGGCTGGGCGCGGCCATCGCTCCGCTGCTGGCGGCGGGGGAGACCGTTCTCCTGTACGGGCCGCTGGGCATGGGCAAATCGACGCTGGCGCGGGGCCTGATCCGCGCCCTGACCGGTCCGGAGGAAGACGTGCCGTCGCCGACCTTCACCCTGGTGCAGTTCTACGAGAGCGAACCGCCCGTGGCGCATTTCGACCTCTACCGCCTGACCCGCCCCGGGGAGGCGGCCGAGATCGGCCTGGACGAGGCGCTCGACGAGGGCTGCGCCGTGATCGAATGGCCCGAGCGGTTGGGCGGGGACCCCGCGGCCTGGCTGGGTCCCGACCGGTTGAGCGTCCGTCTGGCCGAACAGGGCGGCGGGCGCGTTGCGACCGTTTCTGGCGTAGGGACGTGGGAACACAAGCTGAAGAACCTGCATGTCTGACCGCGAAGACCAGCGTCTCGACTTCCTCAGGGCGGCCGGCCTCGCCGACGCCGTTCGCGCCCCCCTGCCCGGCGACGCCTCGACCCGCCGCTACGAGCGGCTGATCACCCCGTCGGGGACGACCCTGATGCTGATGGATCAGGCTCCGGCGGCGGAGTCCCGGCCGTGTGACCCGTCCTGGTCGCCCGAGCGGCGCCGGGCCGAGGGCTGGAACGCCGTGGCCCGCCTCTCGGCCGGCCGGATCGACGCCTTCGCGGCGGTGGCCGCCCACCTGCGCTCCATCGGCCTGTCGGCGCCGGCGATCGTCGCCGTCGATGCGGCCGCCGGACTGGCGGTGCTGGAGGATTTCGGCGACGCCCTGTTCGCCCGGGTGATCGAGGCGGGCCAGGCTGAAGAGCCGCTGTATCTCGCCGCCGTCGAGGCGCTGGCCCGACTGCACGAGGCGCCGACGCCCGATGTGCTGACGGGGGCGGCCGGCGACTGGCCGTTGCAGACCTATGACGCGACAGCCCTGAAGGGCGGGGCCGATCTGTTCGTCGAATGGATGCCCCGGCTGGAACCGCAGCTGCAGTTCACGGCTGAAGCGCTGGCCGGGTGGGACGACGCCTGGGCGCCGATCGTACGAGAGGCCGAGCGCCACGCCTCCGTGATGGCGCATCGGGACTATCACGCCGAGAATCTCATCTGGCTGCCGGATCGCGACGGCCCGGCCCGCGTCGGCATGATCGACTTCCAGGACGCGGTGCGGGCGCATCCCTCATGGGATCTGCATTCGCTGCTGCAGGACGCCCGACGCGACGTTTCGCCTGAACTCGAGGCGAGGGCGCTGGATCACTATTTCAGCCTGCGCCCGGAGGTCGACCGGGAGTCGTTCATGCAGGCCTACGCCGCGCTGGCGGCGCTGAACGAGGCCCGCATCCTCGGCGTCTTCGCGCGCCTGATCGTCCGCGACGGCAAGCCGCGATACCGCGCCTTCATGCCGCGCATGTGGGCGCACCTCGAGCGTAATCTCCCACGGGCGGGACAGGCCGTGCGGGCGTGGTTCGAGACCCACGTCCCGGCGGAGCTGCGCCGGTGAGCGTCCCCACGACCGCCATGGTTCTCGCCGCCGGACTCGGCACCCGGATGCGGCCGTTGACCGACGACCGGCCGAAGGCCCTGGTCGAGATCGCGGGCCGGGCCCTGATCGATCACGTGCTCGACCGGCTGGCGGACGCCGGGGTGAAGCGGGCCGTGGTCAACGTCCACTGGTTCGCCGACCGGCTGGAGCGGCATCTCGCCGCGCGCGGACGGGGGCCGGACATCGTCATCTCCGACGAGCGGGCGGAATTGCTCGAAACGGGCGGCGGTCTGAAGAAGGCGGCCCCGCTGCTGGGCCGGGACCCCGTGTTCGTGGCCAATATCGACAGCGTCTGGACGGACAATGGCCGGGAGGGGAATTCCGCGCTGAATCAACTCGCTCGCCTGTGGAATCCGTCAATCATGGACGCCGCCCTGCTGCTGGCCCGGCGCGAGGGGTCGATCGGTTTCGAGGGCGACGGGGACGTCTTCCTGGCGGAGGACGGCCGCCTGACCTTCCGCGGCGACGCGGCCGAGGCGCCCTACGCCTATATGGGGGTCCACATCTGCCGTCCGGACTATGTCGCGGGGGGACCCGGGGGGCCGTTCTCGCTGAGCACCCTGTGGCGCCGGTCCGCCGCCGCCGGCCGGCTGTACGGCTGCGTGCTCGACGGCGACTGGATGCATGTCGGCGATCCCGGCGCCCGCGACGAGGCCGAGGCGCGGCTGGCGGGCGGCGGGTGAGCGCCCGGTTCGATCCCTTTGCGGCGCCCGGCCCGCGCTGGTTCGCCATCGAGGCCCGGCGCCCGTTTCTCGAGGACCTCGCGGCCGGGGTGCTGGACTGGCTCGGCGAGCATCCGCCGGAAGCCCTGTCCGACGCGATCATCCTGCTGCCAAACCGCCGCGCCGCCCGCGCCTTCACCGCCGCCCTGACGCGGCTGGCCGGAGACCGGCCGGTGCTGCTGCCGCAGGTCCGTCCGCTGGGCGATCTGGAGGAGGACGAGCCGCCGTTCGCGCCGGGCGAACTGGGCCTCGATCTGCCGCCGGCCATCGCGCCCCTGACCCGGCGTTTCGAGATGGCGCGGATGATCGTCGAGGAGTTCCGTCCCGGCCTCGCGCCGCTGCGGGCGCTGGAGATGGCCGACGCCCTCGGCGGCTTTCTCGATTCCTGCCAGCTGGAGGAGATCGGCGAGCTGGAGCGGGTGGCGACGCTGGTCGAGGGCGATCTGGCCGAGCACTGGCAGGAGTCGGCGAAATTCCTCGGTCTGGCCGTCGAGGCCTGGCCCAGGCGGCTGGAGGCGATGGGGCTGGTCGATCCGGCGTGGCGGCGGGCCCGTCTGCTGCGGCTGCTCGCCGAGGCCTGGGCCAGGCGGCCGCCGGGGCAGCCGGTCATCGCCGCCGGCTCGACCGGAACCGCCCCCGCCGCCGCCGACGTGCTGGCCGCCGTCGCCAAGGCGCCGAACGGCTGCGTCGTCCTGCCGGGTCTCGATCGAGACCTTGATCCCGAGGTCTGGTCCCAGCTCCGCGACAATGAACAGCACCCGCAGAACGCCCTGTGGCGACTGCTCCACCGGCATGGTGTCGAGCGCGAGGCGGTCCGGCCGTGGTTCATGCCAGGCGAAGATCCGGCCCGCGCGGCGCGGGGCCGCGCCCGCCAGCGGCTGCTCAACGAGGCCCTGCGCCCGGCGGAGGCCACGGACGACTGGCGCGATGTGATCCGGACCCTGCGCGCGGACGCTTTCCGGGAACGCTCCTCCGATCCGATCGCCGAGGGTCTGGATGGACTGTCGGTGGTCACCGTCCGCGCCGAGGAGGACGCGGCGGCGACCCTCGCCCTGATGATGCGGGAAACGCTGGAGACGCCGGGACGCACCTGCGCCCTCGTCACCCCCGACCTCGCGCTCGGTCGCCGCGTCGCCGCCCGGCTGGAGCGCTGGGGCGTGGTCCCCGACAACTCCTCGGGCCAGCCGTTGTCGCGGATGCCGGCCGGGCGGCTGGTCGATCTGGCCGCCCGCTTCATCGCTCATCCGCTCGATCCGCACGCGCTGCTGGGATTGCTGAAACACCCGCTGGTCCGGCTCGATCTCGGGGAGGTGGAGCCGGGGGCAGCCATCCGGGCGCTGGAGGAATACGCCCTGCGCGGTCCGCGGCTGCGCGACTGGGCCCGCGCCCGCCGCGCCCTGCTCAAGGCGGCCGAGCCGCGTGACGACGGCAGGGCCCGGTCGGATCATACGGTCGCGCGCGTGGCCGCCGCCCGGCGCCTGCTCGACCGGCTGGAGAGCCTCTCGGACACCGTCCGCGCGCCATTCTCCGAGGACGCGCCGCTGGACGCCGCCGCCGGGGCCCTGACAGCGCTGGTCGAGGCCCTGGCCGGTCAGGAAGCGTGGACCGGTCCGGACGGCGAAGCCGCCGCCGCGCTGCTGGCCGGGCTGATCGAGGGCGGCGGCTCGCTGGGGGACCTCTCCCGCGCCGACTTCGCCGAACTGGTGCGCACCCTCCTGACCGAGGAGACGGTGCGCACGGGCGGGGCCAACCAGCCGAGACTGCGCATTCTCGGAGCCATCGAGGCCCGGCTGGTCCGGGCCGACCGGATGATCCTGGCCGGGCTGGAGGAGACCGTCTGGCCCAACGCCGCCCCGACCGACCCCTTCCTGTCGCGGCCGATGCGCAAGGCGCTGGGCCTGCCGCCGCCCGAGCGCCGCCTCGGCCAGACCGCCCAGGACTTCGTCCAGGCCGCCTGCGCCGACGAGGCCATCCTGGTCCATTCGGAACGGCGCGGCGGCCAGCCGGCGGTCAAGTCGCGCTGGCTGTGGCGGCTTGAGATGCTGACCCGCGGCGCGAACGCCGACGACACGCGGGTCGAGCTGGAGCGGCCGTCGATCCATCTCGATCAGGCCCGGGCGCTGGACGCCCCCGCCCGAGCCACGCCCGACTACGCGCCCCGGCCGGCGCCGAGGCCGCCCGTCGAGCGCCGCCCCCGCGAACTGCCGGTGACCGGCGTAGAGCGCTGGGTGCGCGACCCCTACGCCATCTATGCGCGCTATGTCCTGAACCTGAGACAGATGGACCGGCCCGGCCAGTCGGCCGAGGCGATGGCGCGCGGCAACGCCGTGCACAAGGCGGTGGAGCGGCTGACCCTGTCGTGGCCGGAGGTCTTGCCGGACGATTGCGCCGACCAGCTGGAGACGCTGCTGCTGGAGGAGCTGGGCCATCACGGCTTCGAGGACGCGGCCATGGCGCGCGAGGCGCCGCTGGCGCGCAACTGCGCCCGCTGGCTGTCCGGCTGGGAGGCGGAGCGGCGCGCCCGCGGGATCGAGATCCGGGTCGAGGAAAAGGTGGAGATGCTGGTCCCCGGACCGGCCGGACCCTTCAGGCTGACCGCCAAGGCCGACCGCATCGAACTGTCCGCGACGGGGGCCGCGGTGCTGGACTTCAAGACGGGTCAGATTCCCTCGCCGAAGCAGGTGAAATTGGGCTTCTCGCCGCAGCTGACCCTGACCGGCGCCATCCTCGCCCACGAAGGCCTCGCAGACACCGGGCCGATCCGGCCCGAGGAACTGACCTATGTCCGCGTCGTCGGCCGCAAGGTTCCGGGCCAGGCCGCGGTCCGCGCCAGCGGGGACGAGGCGGTCGCCCTGTCCGGGGCGGCGCTCGAGGGACTGAAGACCCGCATCACCCGTTTCGACCATCCCGACACGCCCTATCTGTCGTGGGTGGCGCCGCAGTTCATGGGGTCGTTCGGCGGCAACTACGACCACCTGGCCCGGGTCTGGGAGTGGCATGTGGTCGGCGGCGAAGACGGCGGAGACGCCGAATGAGCGCCCGCATCCTGCCCGATCCCCACCAGATCGCCGCCGCCGATCCGCGGCGGTCGGTGTTCGTCACCGCCAACGCCGGTTCGGGCAAGACCTCGACCCTCGTCGACCGCGTGGCCCGGCTGCTGCTGGAAGAGGTGCAGCCGGGCGAGATCCTGTGCGTGACCTACACCAAGGCGGCGGCCGCGGAGATGCAGGCGCGGCTGTTCGACCGGCTGGGCGCCTGGGCCGTGATGGACGACGCGGCGCTGGCGCAATCGCTGGCCGACCTCGACGAGGGCGACCCCGCCGGCCTTTCCGGGGCGGACCTGTCGAGGGCGCGTCGGCTGTTCGCCAAGGCGCTGGAGACCCCCGGCGGGCTGAAGATCCAGACCATCCACGCCTTCTGCGAAAAGCTGCTGCGCCGCTTCCCGATCGAGGCCGACGTCACGCCCGGCTTCACCGTGCTTGAGAACGAGGCGGCCCTGGCCCTGTCGCACGCGGCGCGGGAAGACCTGGCCCGCATGGCCCTGGCCGACCCCGAGGGGCCGCTCGGCCGCGCCTACAGCCATTTCGCCGTCGAGCTGGACTGGGGGGCGTTCCAGTCGCTGCTGGCCATGATCGAGGCCGACCGCGCCAAGCTGACCGACTACACCCAGCGCGTGAACGAGGGCCGCGCCCCGGCTCCGCACGTTCTCGCGGAAAGCCATCCGGAAGAGACGCCGGAAGCGATCGAAGCGGATTTCCTGCGCTGGCTGGACCGGAACGAGTGGCTCGCCATCGCCGGCCAGATGGCGACGGGCTCGGCCAATGACCAGAAATGCGCCGAGCGGATGCGGGCGGCGGCGTGGAGCTTCGCCGGGCTCGGCGAGGTCTTCCTGACCCAGGGCGAGCCGCGCAAGGCGATGGCCACGGCCAAGGCCCCGCCGGCGGCAGCGGCCTGGCTGACAAACCTGCAGCTGAAATACCTGTCGGCGCAGGAGACGATGCGTCGGGCCCGCGTCGCCGAGGACACCCGCCATGTGCTGCTGCTGGCCGAAGTCCACGCCCGCCTTTACGACCAGGCCAAGGCTGCGAAGGGCGCGCTCGATTTCGGCGACCTCGTCGCCCGCACCGTCGACCTGCTGACGGAGAAGGCCTCGGCCGCCTGGGTGCTGTACAAGCTGGACGGCGGCATCGAGCATGTGCTGGTCGACGAGGCCCAGGACACCGCCCCCCAGCAATGGGACATCTTGCGGGCGCTGACGGAGAGCTTCTTCGCCGGCGAGGGCGGGCAGCGTTTCACCCCCCTCCCCGCGTCCGGCGAGCGGCTGGCCCGAACCATGTTCGCGGTCGGGGACGAGAAGCAGTCGATCTACTCCTTCCAGGGCGCCCGGCCGGAACGTCTGCGGCAGGAGGCCCAGCGCTACGACTCGCTGGTCACCGGCTCCGGGGCGTCCTTCGAAGGCGTCGAACTGGCGACCTCCTTCCGCTCGACTCCCGAGGTGCTGCGGTTTGTGGACGCTGTGTTCGAGGGTCCGGAGCGGACCGCCGCGCTTGTCGGCGAGGAGATCGGGGCCATTCCGCCGCATGTGGCCAAACGGCAAGGGCAGCACGGCTGCGTCGACCTGTGGCCGCTGTTCGAGGGCGTCGCGCCGCCGGAGCCGGAGGTCTGGGACCCGGTCGACCAGGAGCCGGGGACGAGCGGGCGCAAGCGGCTGGCCGCGAATCTGGCCGCCGAAATCCGCCGGCAGGTCGAGGCCGGCGAGACGGTGCATGACCGCAAGTCCGGAAAGCTCCGCCCCTGCGGCTGGGGCGACTTCCTCATTCTGGTGCGCCGCCGCGACGCCACCTTCGAGGAGATCATCCGCGCCCTGAAGACCGCCGGCGTGCCGGTCGCCGGGGCCGACCGGCTGAAGCTGTCGTCGCACATCGTCTTCGACGACCTGATCGGCCTCGCCCGCTTCGCCCTGTTCCCGGACGACGATCTCAGCCTCGCGGGCGTGCTGCGCAGTCCGTTCTGCGACGTCGACGAAGACAGTCTGTTCGCCCTCGCCGGCGGCAAGGACCGCCGCAAGCTGTGGCGGGAGTTGCGCGATCGCGCGGGCGAGCGGCCGGAGTGGTCCCACGCCCGGGACCTACTCGCCTTCGCCCTCGACAGCCGCGGCCGCGATCCCTTCGCCTTCTTCTCCGGCCTGCTCAACCGGGTCGACGCCACCGGCCTTTCGGGGCGAGCCCGCGTCCTGCGGCGGTTGGGGCGCGAGGCCGAGGAAGCCATCGACGAGACGCTGAATCAGGTGCTGTCGGCGGAGGATCGGGGCGCGGTCGATCTCGAGACCTGCGTGGCCCTGCTCGAGGCGGCGGACGTCGAGGTGAAGCGCGAGCTGGAGGGGCCGCGCGGCGAGGTGCGGGTCATGACCGTGCACGGCGCCAAGGGGCTCGAGGCGCCGATCGTGGTCCTGCCCGACACCACCTCGCGGGCGAAGGCGCAGGGGCCGTCGCTGATGCCGGTCGAACTGGGGGACGGCTCCGAGGCCTGGCTGATGTGCCCGGGCTCGTCGAAGGAGGACTGCCCGGCGTCGAAGGCGGCGCGCGAGGCCCGGCAGGCGCGCACCGACGCCGAGACCCTGCGCCTGCTTTATGTGGCCCTGACCCGCGCGCGGGACCGGCTGATCCTGATGGGCCGGGCCTGCGGAAACTCGAAGCAGGGCTATGACGGGGGCAGCTGGTGGGCCGTCCTGGGCGAGACCTTCGGCCGCCTCGGCGACCAGTCGCGCGAGCTTGAGGGCGGCGTCCTTCGGTTCGGGACCGATCCCGCACGGCTGCCGCCTGTGGACGCCGGGGCTTCGACGGCGGCGACCGCGCCGGGGTGGGCGGTTTCGCCCCCGGCGCCGGACAGGGCGGCCCGCTACGCCGCGCCGTCGCAGATGGAAGGATCGGTCCGCATTCCCGCGCCGTCGCCCTTGGCCACGGCCGGCGGGCCGGGCGCTCCGCTGGGCCGGTTCCGGCGCGGCGACCTGATCCACCGTCTGCTGGAGCGCCTGCCCGACATCGCGCCCGCCGACCGCGCGACCGCCGCCGCACGCATGCTGTCCCGCGAACGGGACCTGACGGACGAACACCGCACCGAGATGATCGCCGCCGCCTTCCAGGTGCTGGACGACGCCCGGTTCGGACCGGTGTTCGGGCCGGGCTCGCGGGCCGAGGTCGCGCTTTCCGGCACGGCGCCGGAGCTGCCGCCGGGCGTCGCCGTCTCGGGCCGGATCGACAGGCTGGTGATCACGCCGGAGCGAGTGCTGGTGGTCGACTACAAGACCAACCGCCCGGCGCCGGAGCGCATCGAGGACGCCGACCCGGCCTATGTGCTGCAGCTGGCGGTCTATGCGGCCGTGCTCAGGCGGCTGTATCCGGACCGCCCGGTCGAGGCGGCGCTGGTCTGGACCGACGGGCCGAGGCTTATGCCGGTCCCTCGCGCGATGATGGACGCCGCCCTCGCCGCTCATTGAGACCACGCGTTGATTTGATCGGCGACGCGCCCCACATCGGCTTCCGACAGCCCGGAATCATCGCATGATGCCCGGCAAAATTCGAACCGCGCGCCCCTGGGCGCCAAGGAGAGCCCATGGCCACCGTCAAGGTCACCGACGACAGCTTCGACGCCGACGTCCTGAAATCGTCCACCCCCGTGCTGGTCGACTTCTGGGCCGAGTGGTGCGGCCCCTGCAAGCAGATCGGCCCCGCCCTGGAGCAGATCGCCGACGAACTGTCCGGTAAGGTCGTCATCGCCAAGGTGAACATCGACGACAGCCCGATGGTCCCGTCGCGCCTTGGCGTGAAGGGCATCCCGACCCTGATGCTGTTCAAGGACGGCCAGATGGCTTCGATGAAGGTCGGCGCCATGCCCAAGGGCAAGATCGTCGAATGGCTGGCGGAAGCCGGAATCAGCGCCTCGGCGGCGGCGTGATCTAGTCCGGCCAGGTCTCGCGGCTCGCGCCCAGCACCTCGCCCGCGAGGTAGAGCGAGCCGCAGATCACCACCCGGCCGGCCCCCAGGCGGAGCGCGCGCTCCAGCGCGTCCGTCGCCGAGGGGCAGGCGGTCGCTCCCAGTCCGTGGCCGCGCGCCACCGCCGCCAGCGCCTCCGGCTCGGCCGCGGCGCCGTCGAACGGGACCGTGAACGCGGCGGCCCCCGTCTCCTTCAGCGCCTCGAAGAAGCCCCCGGCGTCCTTGTTGGCCAGCATGCCGACGATCAGGGCGAGGGGACGCGGGACGCGCGCCTGCCGCTGCATCAGCGCCTCCGCGAGGGCTCGGCCCGCGTGCGGATTGTGTCCGCCGTCCAACCACAGCTCGGCCTCGGCCGCCCGGGCCGCCTCGCCGTAGGGCCCCGCCGTCAGCCGCTGCATCCGCGCAGGCCAGCGGGCCGTGCGCAGGCCGTTGGCGATGGCGTCTTCGGGCAGGTCCAGTTCGAGCGCCACGGCGACGGCCAGTCCGGCGTTGGCGATCTGATGCGGTCCTGACAAGGCCGGCGCCGGCAAATCGAGAAACCGGTTCTGGTCCTGAAAGGCCAGGCCGCCCCGCTCGGCCCAGGCGTCGAAGTCGACGCCCATGACGGTCAGCGGCGCCCGGACCGCCTCCGCCGCGATCTCGATGGCGGCCATCGCCGCCTCCGCCTGCCGCGCGATCAGGCCGCGCGCCCCGGCCTTGAGAATCCCCGCCTTCTCGACCGCGACCCCGCGCAGACTCGTGCCGAGAAACTCGGCGTGGTCGAGGTCGACCGGCGTGATGACGCTGAGCAGAGGCCGCTCGATGACGTTGGTGGCGTCCAGCACTCCGCCCAGACCGACCTCGACGATGGCGAGATCCGCCGGGGTCTCGCTCATGGCGAGGAAGGCGGCGGCGGTGGTGCTCTCGAACACCGTCGCCTCGCTGCCGCCGGCGTCGATGGCGGCCTCGACCCGGTCGAGGATGGCGTTCAGGGCCTCGTCCTCGATCAGACGCCCGGCTATGCGGATGCGCTCGTGGAAGCGCACGAGGTGCGGCGACGTGTAGGCGTGGACGCGCAGGCCGGCCGCCTCGGCGATGGCCCGGATGAAGGCGACCGTCGAGCCCTTGCCGTTGGTGCCGGCGACGTGGATGACCGGCGGCAGGCGGTGCTGCGGATCGCCGAGGGCGGCGCACAGCGTCCGCATCCGCTCCAGCGACAGGTCGATCCGCTGCGGGTGGCGGGCCCTGAGTCTTTCAGAGATCGGATCCACGGGCGTCAGGCCGCCCGGCGCTTCCCGCCCATCAGCATCGACAGGATCCGCCCCAGGACAACCGGCAGCTCGGCCCGGGTCACGACCCGGTCGACCATGCCCTTCTCCTGCAGATATTCCGCGCGCTGGAAGCCAGGCGGCAGCTTCTCGCGGATGGTGGCCTCGATGACGCGCGGGCCGGCGAAGCCGATCAGGGCGCCCGGCTCGGCCAGATGGACGTCGCCGAGCATGGCGTAGCTGGCGGTGACGCCGCCGGTGGTCGGGTCGGTCAGCACCACCACGAACGGCAGCTGGGCCGCCTTCAGTTCCTGAATGGCCAGGGTGGTGCGCGCCATCTGCATCAGGCTGAGGGCGCCCTCCTGCATCCGCGCCCCGCCGGCGGCGGTGAAGCAGACCAGCGGCACGCCGCGTTCGATCGCCGTCCGGGCGGCGGCGATGAAGGCCTCGCCCGCGGCCATGCCGAGCGACCCGCCCATGAAGGTGAAGTCCTGGACGATGACCACCGCCGGCGTGCCGTCCAGCTCGCCGAAGCCGATGGCCATCGTATCCTTGCGCCCGCTCGCCTTGCGCGCCGCGGCCAGCCGCTCCCTGTAAGGCTTGCCGTCGGAGAATTTCAGCGGGTCCTCGGGGACCTCCGGCGTATCGATGGGCTCGTACTGGCCGTCGTCGAAGCTGAACCGCAGGCGTGTCGGCGCGTCGATGCGCATGTGCCGGCCCGAGGGCGTGACCCACAGCGACCCTTCGAGGTCCGAGCGGTACAGCATCTCGCCCGTGTCGGGGTCCTTGACCCACAGATTGTCGGGCGTGTCGCGCCGGCTGACGATCTTGCGCACGCCGGGGGCGAAGCGCGACAGCCAGCCGCCGCGCTTTTCCTGCTGGGGTTTGTTCTTGTCGACCATGAGCGGCGCTTTAGACGGTTTCCGGCGTCCTTGCACCCCGGACCGCGTCCGCGAGCGCCCTGACCCTGGCCAGAACGCGCGCCGGCGCCGCTTCGTTCGCCTCGAGCGCCGCCGCCACCTCGTCGACCAGCACGGAGCCGGCCACCACGGCGTCGGCCACGCGGGCGATCTCGGCCGCCCGTTCCGGCGTCTTCACCCCGAATCCGACCGCCACCGGCAGGCCCGACGCCTTGCGCACCCGCTCGACGGCCGGGGCGACGGAGACGGCCTGCGCCTCCTTGACCCCGGTCACCCCGGCGACCGAGACGTAGTAGACGAAGCCCGAGGTGCGTTCGGCGATGAGCTTCAACCGGGCGTCGTCGGAGGTCGGGGTGGCCAGCCGGATCAGCGACACCTGGGCCGCGTCCAGGGCGTCGGACAGCGGGCCGGCCTCTTCCGGAGGACAGTCGACCACAATGACTCCATCGACGCCCGCCGCCGAAGCGTCAGCCGCGAAGGCGCTGTAGCCGTAGGTTTCGATGGGATTGAGATAGCCCATCAGGATGACCGGGGTGTCCGCGTCGCCCTCGCGGAAGGCGCGCGCCAGATCGAGCGTGCCCCTCAGCGTCAGCCCGGCCTTGAGCCCGCGCAGGGCGGCGCGCTGGATGGGCGGCCCCTCGGCCATGGGGTCGGAAAAGGGGAAGCCGAGCTCGATGACGTCGGCCCCGGCCGCCGGCAGGCCGCGCAGGATCTCCAGCGCCTCCTCCCGGGTCGGGTCGCCGGCCATGACATAGGCCCCGAAACCGGCCCGGCCTTCGGCCTTGAGCGCGGCGAAGCGGGCGTCGATACGCGCGGTGGTCATTGCTGCGGCGCGGCCGCCGCGCCGGGCTGGCCCGCGGCGCACACGTCGCCGGGGATCACGCCGAAGCCGAGATAGCCGGTCGCATCCGGGCCGGCGGGTTTCGAGGTGTCATAGAAGGCCTGCATCTGCAGTCCGTCGCAGCCTCCGCCCTCGCGGCGCCGCACGAAGACCACGCGATTGTCGTCGCCGCCCGCAGCGATCCAGCCGCGGCCCTCGAGATCGGCGACATAGGCGTCGGCCAGCGCGCCGATACCGGCGAGCGGGGCGCTGACGCAGACGGCCTTGCCGGCCAGGCCGTACAGATTGCCGCAATCCGGCGCCGGCGTGGCGCCGGCGAGGATCGGGGTGTCCGGCAGCGCGGTCTGGGCCGAAGCCGCGCTCGCGGTCAGGGCCGCCGCCGCGACCAGAAGGGTGAATTTCATGGTCCTAGAGCTCCACGCCGAGATGTTTCGCCACGGCGAAAATGTCCTTGTCGCCCCGCCCGCACATATTGAGCACGACATCGCCGCCCT
Organism: Brevundimonas sp.; assembly: GCF_036402095.1. GTDB lineage: Bacteria > Pseudomonadota > Alphaproteobacteria > Caulobacterales > Caulobacteraceae > Brevundimonas. Next base: position 30,282 of record NZ_DASWTO010000025.1, read on the forward strand.
TGCCCACTTCCTTCGCGATCTCGCCGACGCGGGCGAGGGCGTGGGAAGGTTCGAGGGCCGGAATGATCCCCTCGAGCCGCGAGCACAGCTGAAAGGCCTCGAGCGCCTCGGCGTCCGTCGCGGCGCGGTATTCGGCCCGGCCGATGTCCTTCAGCCAGGCGTGCTCCGGACCGATGCCCGGATAGTCGAGTCCGGCCGAGATCGAGTGGCCCTCGAGGATCTGGCCGTCGTCGTCCTGCAGCAGATAGGTACGGTTGCCGTGCAGCACGCCGGGGCGGCCGCCCTGCAGCGAAGCGGCGTGATCGGGGCCGTCCAGTCCCCGCCCGGCCGCCTCGACGCCGATCAGGCGCACGCCGGCGTCCTCGATGAAGGGATGAAACAGGCCGATGGCGTTGGAGCCGCCGCCGATCGCCGCCACGCAGGCGTCCGGAAGCTTCTCCTTGCGGGCCAGCATCGAGGCCCGGGTCTCGCGCCCGATCACCGACTGGAAGTCGCGAACCATGGCCGGATAGGGGTGCGGCCCGGCGGCCGTGCCGATCAGGTAGTAGGTATCCTCGACATTGGTCACCCAGTCGCGCATCGCCTCGTTCATGGCGTCCTTGAGCGTCGCCCGGCCCGAGGTCACCGGCACCACCTCGGCCCCCAGCAGCTTCATGCGGAAGACGTTGGGCGACTGCCGCTCGACGTCGGTGGCGCCCATGTAGACGACGCACTTCAGGCCGAAGCGGGCGCAGACGGTCGCGGTGGCGACGCCGTGCTGGCCGGCCCCGGTCTCGGCGATGATGCGGGTCTTGCCCATGCGCATGGCCAGCAGGATCTGGCCCATGCAGTTGTTGATCTTGTGCGCCCCGGTGTGGTTCAGCTCGTCGCGCTTGAACCAGATGTCGGCCGCCCCGTAATGGGCCGTCAGCCGCTCGGCCAGATACAGCGGGCTGGGCCGGCCGACGTAGTCGGTCAGGAAGCCGTCCAGCTCCGCCTGAAAGGCCGGATCGGCCTTGGCCGCCTCATAGGCCGCGTCCAGCTCGTGGATCAGCGGCATCAGCGTCTCGGCCACGAACCGCCCGCCATAGGGGCCGAAACGGCCCTCGGCGTCGGGCATGGCGTAGCGGTTGGGCAGGATGGCGTTCACGGGCAGAAGCTTTCGCGCGGGGGAGCGGCGGAAATCAGGCTGGGCGCGCCGCCTCGAGAAACGCCGCGATCAGGGCAGGGTCCTTAACACCCGGCGCGGTTTCCACGCCAGAGGACACATCGACCGCAGGCGCGCCCGAGATGCGGACGGCGTCGGCGACATTGTCCGGGTTCAGGCCCCCGGCCACGAACCACGGCCGCCGGAAGGCCCGGCCCGCGAGCAGGGTCCAGTCGAAGCGGGCGCCGACGCCGCCCGGCAGGTCCGAGCCCTCCGGCGGCTTCGCGTCGAACATCAGATGGTCGGCGAACGGCTCCCACGCCTCGGCCTCGACGAAGTCCTCGTGCCGGCGGACCGGCAGGGCCTTGATGATGCCCGCCCGGGTCAGCCGCCGCACCTGCTCCGCCCGGGCCGGGGTCTCCGAACCATGCAGCTGGATCAGGTCGGGCCTCAGGATCAGGGCGATTTCGGTCAGCAAGGCGTCGTCGGCGTCGACGGTGACGGCGACGATCCTGGCCCTGCCCCGCGCCCGTTCGAACAGGGTGGCGGCGTGGAGCGGGTCGAGGTGGCGCGGGCTCTTCGGAAAGACCACGGCGCCGACGAAGTCAGCCCCGCCGGCGAGGGCGGCGTCGAGCGTGTCCGGCGTGGTGAGGCCGCAGATCTTGACGAGGGTCATGCCGCGAAGATGGCGTCGATCTGCGCCGAGTCCAGCAGTCGCCACTCGCCGGGAGGCAGATCGTCGGGGAGGGCGAGGCCGCCGATGCGCTCGCGGTGCAGGGTCTCGACGTGGTTGCCGACGGCCGCGAACATGCGGCGGACCATGTGGTAGCGGCCCTCGGTGACGGTGAGGCGGGCCTCGGTCGGCGACAGCACCTCCAGTTCGGCGGGGGCGAGGGGTTTGTCCTCGCCTTCCAGCACCAGCCCGCCGGCGGCGAACAGCGCCTGTTCGGTCCCGGCCAGGGGTCGGGCCAGGGTGGCGCGGTAGACCTTGGCGACGTGGCGTTTGGGGCTGATGACCCGGTGCAGCAGGTCGCCGTCGTCGGTGAGCAGCAGCAGGCCGGTGGTCTGCTTGTCGAGGCGGCCGATGGTGGAGATGGCCGGGTCGCG
>NZ_DASWTO010000026.1:0-14506 GCF_036402095.1 Brevundimonas sp.
GCCGCCCGCTGCCCGCCCTTGCCGTAAGCCTCCATATAGGCGGCGAAGTCGGGGTCGGTCAGCATCGGCACGTGGCCGAAGACGTCGTGGAAGATGTCCGGCTCCTGCAGATAGTCCAGCTGGTCCGGCTTGCGGATGAACTGGCCCGAGGGGAAGCGCCGGTTGGCCAGGTGATCGAAGAACACCTCGTCCGGCACCAGGCCGGGCACGCAGACCACGGTCCAGCCCGTCAGGGCCTGCAGCTTGGGATTCATGGTCTCGAAGTCGGGAATGCCGCCGGTGTTGAGGTCCAGCGCCGTCAGGCCCTTGAGGAAGACGTCCGAGGCCCGGCCCGGCAGGATCTTCATCTGACGGGCGTAGAGGGTGTCCCAGGTCGAATGCTCGACCTCCGTATAGGCGGCCCAGTCCTGCGGGATGGTCCAGTCCGCGGCCGCGCCCTCGGGCGGGGCTTCGAACACGTGCTCGAAATCGGACATGGCGCGCTCCTGCTTCCCGGACTCTGGCGGTCCCTTGCCCGCAATCTAGAACCCGGCCGCCGCCTGCGCCAGCGCGTCAGTGAATGGCGTGGGCCTTCGGCGCATGACGGCCGTGGGCGTCGACGGTGAACCAGCGCTGCTCCGCGTCACGGGTCACCGCCGCCAGTTCCGGATCGTGCTCGAGCGCGTCCTCGGGCGCATAGGCGACGAACCCGCCCTCCGCGCCCAGCGCCAGCACCTGATAGAAGGGCTGCTGTGGCGAGATCGCGCCGGTGTCCGCCGGATTGCCTGCGAAGACCGGATCGACATCGATCACCACCCCGCGAAAGGCGGACTCGCGGTGGCGGACGATCTGGCCCAGGCCGAATTTGGCGATGATTTCATCAGTCATGCGGGCAGTCTGGCGCAGGCAACCTGAGCCGCATGCCGACCGCGCCGTTCATTTTCGCGTCAGTGTCCTTGGCGCGGCGGCGGCGGCGGGTCTAGGTTGTCCGGGACGGGCGCCGCTTCGGACCGCCCACCTTGAAAGTTCGGCCCATGCCGGAGACCGACGGCGCCCCCGCGGGCGTTCAGCGGTCCCAGCGCTCCGGGTCCGGCGGCAAGCGCGCCCGTGGCGGCGCCTCCGGCGGATCAGGCGCTTCAGGTCGGGAGCCGCCCCTCTACGGGGCGCTCGATCTGGGGACCAACAACTGCCGGCTGCTGATCGCGCGCCCGGCGCGCGACGGCTTTCGCGTGGTCGATTCCTTCAGCCGCATTGTCCGCCTTGGCGAAGGCCTGTCGCGCACCGGCCGGCTCGACGACGCGGCCATGGAGCGGGCCTATGAAGCACTTGTGCTGTGCGGCGAGCGCGTGGCCCGAAAGGGGGTCGAGTCCACCCGTCTGATGGCGGTCGCCACCCAGGCCTGCCGGCAGGCCGAGAACGGAACCGCCTTCATCGAACGCGTCCGGGAAGGCACCGGCCTGCGGCTGCGCATCATCGATCCGGTCGAGGAGGCCCGGCTGGCCGTGGAAGGCTGCATCAACCTGTTCGACGACAAGGCCGAGGCGGTCCTGGTCGTCGACGTGGGCGGCGGATCGACCGAGCTCAGCTGGTTGAAGCGTACGGACGGCGCCTTCGTGCTCGAGGGCTGGATGTCCGCGCCGATCGGCGTCGTCACCCTGGCCGAGCGCCACCCCGAGCCGCCCGGCGCCGCGAACGGCGTGCTTCTCGCCTGGTACGAGGACATGGTCGCCGATATGGGCGAGGCCCTCTCCCAGGCGCCGGTCGATCCGGCCCTGCGCGAAGTGTTCGCGGCCGGCCGGGGCCATCTTGTCGGCACCTCGGGCGCCATCACCAGCCTGGCCGGCATCCACCTCGGCCTGCGGCGCTACCAGCGAAATCTCGTCGACGGCCTGTGGATGACGCGCGGCGACTGCGAAAAGGCGGCCGAACGCCTGAAAGCCATGGGCCCGAACGGGCGGGCCGCCGAATCCTGCATCGGCCCCGATCGAGCCGACCTGGTGCTGGCCGGCGCCGCGATCATGGAGGCGGTGCAGCGCGCCTGGCCTTCGGAACGCGTCCGGGTCGCCGACCGCGGCCTGCGCGAGGGCCTGCTGCTGCAGAAGATGCGCGAGGATCGCCGCCCGCGCCGGCGCCGGCGCCGGCGGTGAAGCCGCTCAGTTCGTGACCTGCACCGGCAGGGTCACGTCGCAGACCGAGAAATCGGCGCCGCGGGCGGCGCGCGTCTCGTCGACCAGCGCCCGGAAGCGCGGCGAGTCGGTCGCCAGAACCTGCGCCGCCGGCCGCTCCGCCTCGGGCAGGTCGGCAGCGACGCGGACCCGCGTCATCCGGTCCGGCTGGGCCTGGGCCATCATGCCGTTCTCGCCGTCGCCGACCTGCAGCGAGCGAACCACGTCCAGTCCTCCGACCGTCATTCCCCAGATGGTGTAGCGCTTGTCCAGCGCCGGATAGGCCTGCCGCATGATGAAGAACTGGCTGTTGGCGGTATCGTTGCCCTCGTCCCGGGCCATGCCGGCCACGCCGGGGCAGTACAGTCCCCAGCCGTGCACCTTGCCGTCGCCGCTGGTGGCGAACACGGCGTCCGGCTGGGTCTGCACCGGCAGCGAATGCAGGAAGCCGATGCGGGCGCCGGCGGGCTCGGCCGCGGCCGCGAACGGCATGGTCGTGTCCCGGCGGAAGGTGAACTCGGCCTTCAGATCGGGATAGGGACTCTGGCCCTCGCCGTTGCCCAACGGATCGCCGGTCTGGGCCATGAAGGTGTCGATCACCCGGTGCCACGGAATGTTGTCGTAGAAGCCGCGCCGGGCCAGCAGCCTGATCCGCTCGACGTGCAGCGGCGCGACCTCGGGCATCAGCTCCACCAGAATGCGGCCGCGCGTGGTGTCGACCACCAGCAGGTTCTCGGCCGGAACCGCACGCCATTCCATCGCGGCGATGGTGGTCTCCGGCGTCGGCGGCGGCGGCGGCGGCGGCGTGTCCTGCGCCACGGCGGGCGCGGCCAGCGCGGCGGCGGCCAGCAGGGCGGCGGCGGATATCGGCTTCATGGTGTCCTCCCCAGGATCCGGACGGTGGATCAGCCCCCGACGACCTCGACCGGCGGCTGCACATCGCAAATGTCGAAGGCGGCGCCGCGCGCGGCGCGGACGCGGGCGATCTCATCCTGCAGGGCCGCGCCGGTCGCCACGCGGACGCCCGGACGCTCGGCCTCCGGCAGGGCCGCCGCCGTGCGGGCGCGCGTCATCACGTCGGGATCGGCCACCGCGCCGTTTTCGGCCTCGGAGCCGGCCTTGAGCGCACGGACGACGTCCATGCCGGCCACGACCCGCCCGAACGGCGAGTATTTTCCGTCCAGCTCGTCCTTGGGTCCGGTCATCAGGAAGAACTGGCTGTTGGCGCTGTCGGGCGAACTCGCCCGGGCCATGCCGACGACGCCGGGGCAGAACCGCCCCTCGGCCCCGGCCTTGAAGTCGGCCGTGACCATCATCTGGGCGTCAGGCTGGGTGACGACCGGCATCGAGCCGAACAGGCCCGCCTGCCCTCGCGGCGCCGCCATCACCGGCACGAAGCCGCCGTCGCGGCCGCGCCGGAACTGGAATTCGGCGGCCAGATCCGGCAGGTCGCTGCCACCCTGCCCGGTCCCCATGGGGTCGCCGGTCTGGGCCATGAAGTCCGGGATGACCCGGTGAAATTTCAGCCCGTCGTAGAAGCCCTGGTCGGCCAGGCCGCGGACGCGCGCCACCGCCTGCGGGGCCATGCGCGGCTCCAGCTCGACGAGGATGCGGCCCTTGGCGGTGTCGATCACCAGCAGGTTCTCGGGCGCGACCGTGCGCCAGTCGGCCGGCGCTGTCTGGGCGAAGGCGGGCGCGGCGGCCAGCAGCGAAAGCGAGAGCGCGGCGGCGGTGACGATCTTCAAGCTGTGTCTATCCCTTGACTTTGGCCCGCACCGCCGCGGCGACGGTAGGGCTGACGAAACTGTCGATCGCGCCGTCCAGCCGGGCGATCTCCTTGACCAGCCGCGAGGCGATGGCCTGATGCCGCGGGTCGGCCATCAGGAAGACCGTCTCGATGTCGGCATTGAGGCGCTGGTTCATCGCCGTCATCTGGAACTCGTATTCGAAGTCGGCGACGGCGCGCAGGCCGCGCACGATGATGTTGGCGTCCAGCGACTCGGCGAAATGCATCAGCAGGCTGTCGAACGGGCGCACCTCGACCTTCCCGCCCAGGTGCGCGACCTCCGCCCGGACCATGACCACCCGCTCGTCCGTGGTGAACAGCGGGCCCTTGTCGTCGTTGCGGGCGACGCCGATGACCAGCCGGTCGACCAGCTTCACCGCCCGCCCGATGATGTCCATATGCCCGTTGGTGACGGGATCGAATGTGCCTGGGTACAGGCCGATGCGCATGCGTTCCTCCCCGCCTTCCCGGTGGTCTAGCAGGTGCGAAACCGGCGGCCTAGATCGGCTGACAGGGCTGTGATGCCCAGATCGCCTTCAAGGTTTCCAGCGGGACGGCGCCTGGATCGAACACCTGATCGTCTATCGACGCCACCGGACAGGCGGGCGTGGCGCTGTTGCAGACGAAGGCCCCGTCGAAGCCGGACAGATCCTCCAGCCGGACCGCCTGGACCCGGCTGGGCACACCGCGGACCTCGAGACCGCGTTGCAGCAGGGTCAGGGTGACGCCCGTCAGCATCGGCGCCTCAGGCCAGACCACCTCGCCGCCGCGGACGAAGCCGATATTCCACAGGCTGCCTTCGGAAATCCGGCCGGTCCCGTCAGCGAACAGGGCGTCGTCGAAGCCGGCCGCGCGGGCCAGCCTGCGGGCGCGGATCAGGCCGAAATTGGCGGTGTGCTTCAGGTGAGCCGCCTCCCGGACATAGGTCTGGGCCTGCAGCCGCAGGCCGTCTTCGGCCAGCGGGAGCGGCGGCGGAAAGACGCCGATCATCACCTTCGGCCGGCCCGTCCAGTCGGGCGTGCGCGGCCAGACTTCGGGCGAGAACAGGCTCACGCGCAGCCAGCAGTCGCCGCGGCCCGCCACCGCCCCGCGCATCAGATCGCGCAGGCGGTCCTCGCCCGCCGCCTCGCCGAACAGTTCCTGCGCCGACGCTTCCAGCCGGGCCAGATGCAGATCCAGCCCGCGGACGCCGCCGTGCTCGACCCGAAACGAGGTGTAGGCGCCGTAGTTCGCCAGCGCCAGATAGGTCAGATCGCCTTCTGAAACGGGCTCTCCGTCCACCAGCAGGGCGCGATCTGCGGCCATGGATCAGGCGTCGCCGCCTTCACCCTCCGCCCCGTCCAGGTCCGCCCCCTCGTCGCCGCCGGAGTCCGGCAGCCGCTCGACCGACACGACCCGCTCGCCTTCCGCCGTGCGGAAGATGGTCACGCCCTGGCTGGCGCGGCCGACGATGCGGACCTGGCCCACCGGGGTGCGGATCATCTGCCCGCCAGAGGTGACCAGCAGCAGGTCGTCGCCCTCCTCGACCGGGAAGGACGCCGCCAGACGCGTGCCGGCCCGGCCGCCGAGGCCGTGCGCCGTCAGCCCCTGCCCGCCGCGTCCGGTGCGCCGGTACTCGTAGGCCGAGGAGCGCTTGCCGAAGCCGGTCTCGGTGACCGTCAGGATGAACTGCTCGGCCGCGCCCAGTTCGGCGATCCGCTCGACCGACAGGGCCGTGTCCGCGACCGCTTCGTCGTCGGCCTCGACCGGCGCATCGTCCTCGTCGCCGGCGGCGCGGCGCATGGCGTTCGCGTGTTTCACATAGGCGGCCCGCTCTTCCGGCGTCGCGTCGACCCGGCCCAGCACGGCCATGGAGATGACCTCGTCGTCCTTCTGCAGGCGCACGCCGCGCACACCGGTGGAGTCCCGGCCCTTGAACACCCGCACGTCGTCGGCCTTGAAGCGGATCGCCCGCCCCAGCGCCGTCGTCAGCATGACGTCGTCCTCGGCCGTGCACAGGGCCACCCCGACCATCCGGTCGCCGTCCTCCAGCTTCATGGCGATCTTGCCGGCCCGGTTGACGGTGGCGAAGTCGCTCAGCCGGTTGCGGCGCACGTCGCCGCTGCTGGTGGCGAACATGATGTCGTAGTTGCCCCAGTCCGCCTCGTCCTCCGGCAGCGGCAGCACATTCATGATGCTGTCGCCCGGCTCGATCGGCAGCAGATTGACGAAGGCCTTGCCGCGCGACTGCTGGTTGCCCAGCGGCAGCCGCCAGGTCTTCAGCTTGTAGGCCTTGCCGTTGGTGGCGAAGAACAGCACCGGCGTGTGCGTCGAGGCCGAGAACACGCCGACGACCGCGTCCTCGTCCTTCATCGACACGCCCGAGCGTCCCTTGCCGCCGCGGTGCTGGGTCCGGTAGGCGTTCAGCGGCACGCGCTTGACGTAGCCGCCGTGGGTCACGGTCACGACCATGTCCTCGCGCGGGATCAGATCCTCGTCTTCCAGCTCGAAATCGCCGTCGCCGATCAGGGTCCGCCGCGGCACGGCGAACTCGTCCTTCACCTTCAGCAGATCCTCGCGGATCACCGCCAGGATGTTGGCCCGGTCGCTCAGCAGGGTCAGGTGGCCCTGGATGGTGTCGGCCAGGCTGCGCGCCTCGCCGAAGATGTCGTCGCGGCCGAGGCCGGTCAGGCGGCTCAGCGTCAGGGCCAGGATGGCGCGCGCCTGCTCGTCCGTCAGGTTCAGCTTGTCGCCGTCGATCAGCATCGAGCGCGGGTCGGCGATCAGCTCGACCAGGGCGATCATGTCGCCCACCGGCCAGCTCTTGCCCTGCAGCCGCTCGCGGGCCTCGGTCGGGTCGGCCGACGAGCGGATGATGTGGATCACCTCGTCGATGTTGGCCACGGCCACGGCCAGGCCGACCAGCACGTGGCCGCGGTCGCGGGCCTTGGCCAGTTCGAACTTGATGCGCCGGACGACCACCTCCTCGCGGAACTCGAGGAAGGCTTCCAGCAGCTGACGCAGGCCCATCTGCTCGGGCCGCCCGTGGTTCAGCGCCAGCATGTTGACGCCGAACGAGCTCTGCATGGCGGTGAAGCGCCACAGCTGGTTCAGCACCACGTCGCCGGAGGCGTCGCGCTTCAGCTCGATCACCATCCGCATGCCGTCGCGGTCGGATTCGTCACGGACGTCGGAGATGCCCTCGATCCGCTTCTCGCGGACCATTTCGACGATCCGTTCGATCAGGGTCTGCTTGTTGACCTGGAAGGGCAGCTCGGTGACCACGATGGCCTCGCGGTCCTTGCGGATCGTCTCGATCGTCGCCTTGCCGCGCACGATGACCGAGCCGCGGCCCTCGCGCAGGGCGTTGCGGGGCGCCGAGCGGCCCATGATCTCGCCGCCGGTCGGGAAGTCCGGCCCGGGCACGATGTCCAGCAGCCGGTCGTCGGCGATGCCGGGCTCGTCCAGCAGCGCCACGCAGGCGTCGATGATCTCGCCGAGGTTATGCGGCGGGATGTTGGTGGCCATGCCGACGGCGATGCCGCCCGCGCCGTTGACCAGCAGGTTCGGCAGCCGCGCCGGCAGGACGACCGGCTCCAGCTCCTTCTCGTCGTAGTTCGGCTGGAAATCGACCGTGTCCTTGTCGATGTCGGTCAGCAGGGCCGAGGCGGCCGGAGCCATCCGCGCCTCGGTGTATCGCATCGAGGCCGGCATATCGCCGTCGACCGAGCCGAAATTGCCCTGGCCGTCGACCAGCATCAGCCCCATCGAGAACGGCTGGGCCATGCGCACCAGCGCCATGTAGACCGAGGCGTCGCCGTGCGGGTGGAAGCGGCCCAGCACGTCGCCGACCACGCGGGCGCATTTCGAATAGGGCCGGTCCGGCGTCATCTTCAGGTCGTGCATCGAATACAGGATGCGGCGGTGCACGGGCTTCAGCCCGTCGCGCGCGTCCGGCAGGGCGCGCGACACGATCACGCTCATGGCGTAGTCGAGATACGAACGGCGCAGCTCGTCTTCGATGGTGATGGTGGAGATATCGCCGCCTGCGCCCGACGAAGGGGGCAGGGCGTTGGTATAGCTGTCGTCGGTCAAGGAAATCGGGCTTTAAATGGCCGGAATCGGAACGTGATCCGCTAACCGGTTTTCTAGCATCCGGGGGCTGGGGTGGCAAAGCGAAGCCGCCGATATAGGCCCCTCTGCACAGGGATTTTGAACCATGCGCGCCTTCCGCCTCTCCGCCTTCGCCCTTCTGCCTCTCGCGGCCGCTCTGGGCGGCTGTGTCAGCGTCACCGCCAACGACCGGTCGCATCGTCCGGAGCGGGCCGCGGTGGGCGATTTCGGCGAGGCGACGCTGTTCAACGCCGCGGGCGCCAATGTCGGGCGGGCCATACTTACCCAGGGCCCGACCGGCCTGCTGATCCGCATCGAGGCCGAGGGCCTGACCCCCGGCTGGCACGGCGCCCACATCCACGCCACGGGCCAGTGCGCGGCGCCCTTCACCTCCGCCGGCGGCCACATCAACCATGGCGAGCCCAAGGCTCCGCACGGCCTGCTCAATGCCCAGGGTCCCGACGACGGCGACCTGCCCAACGTCTTCGCCGACGCCCAGGGCCGCGTCCGGGCCGAGATCTTCACCCCGAACGCCCGCATCGCCCGGACCGGACCCGGCCAGTGGCTGTGGGACGCCGACGGCTCCGCCCTGGTCCTTCACGCCAGCATGGACGACCACGCCAGCCAACCCATCGGCGGCGCGGGCGACCGGGTGATCTGCGGCGTCATGGCCGCCGGCTAGGCGAACGGGCTTGTAAAGGTCCCGCCACCGCGGGCATCGTTCCCGGATGGCCCTCCTGTACGGCGATCCCGCCCCGGCCTTCGCGACCGGGGGCGTCAACAACCCCCGCTATGTCTTCGACACGGCGGCCGGGCGCTATCTGCTGCTCGCCTTCGTCAAGGCCGGTCCCGACGTCGCGAAGGCGGTCGGGACGCTGGAACGCAGCCGGGGCGCGTTCAACGACGTCCACGCCAGCGCCTTCCTCGTCGTGGTCGGCAAGGACAAGGCGCGCAAGAGCCGCAGGGACTCCGTTCCCGGCCTGCGCTTCCTGTTCGACGCGGACGGCGCCGTCGCCGACCTCTACGAGGCGCGTGAGGCCGAGCGCTGGTTCCTGATCGATCCCGCCATGCATGTCATGGCCGCCGTGGGGCCGGATCAGGCCGGGGCGCTGGTCGATCGTATCCCCACCCTGCCGCCGCCGGCCGAGCACGGCGGCTTCGCGGCCACGGCGCCGGTGCTGCTCGCCCCGCGAATCTTCGAGCCGGCCTTCTGCGAGCGGCTGATCGCCCTCTATCGCGAGATCGGCGGGACCCCTTCCGGCTTCATGCGCGAGGTCGAGGGCGTCACCACCCTGATGATGAACGACCAGCACAAACGGCGCTCCGACGTCCTCGTCGAGGACGAGATGCTGCAGAAGCAGGTCGTGGCCCGGCTGACGCGCCGCCTGCTGCCGCAGATCGAAAAGGCGTTCAATTTCAAACCGACCCGGATCGAACGCTATCTGGTCGCCCGATACGACGCCGAAACCGGCGGCTTCTTCCGCCCGCACCGCGACAACACCACCAAGGGCACCGCCCACCGCCGCTTCGCCGTCTCGATCAACCTCAACGCCGACTACGAAGGCGGCGATCTGAGATTCCCCGAGTTCGGCTCGCGCACCTACCGGCCGCCTCCCGGCGGCGCCTGCGTCTTCTCCTGCTCGATCCTTCACGAGGCGACCCCCGTCACCCGTGGCGAACGCTTCGCCTTCCTTCCCTTCCTCTACGACGAGGCCGCGGCGAAGGTGCGCGAGGAGAACCTGAAGTATCTGGACCCGGCGCTGACGGCGTAGCGCGCCTCGCCCTCGAGGAAAAATGGGTTGGGGGTTGGAGCCGGACAGTCCTCCGCTGCCGACCTTTCACGCAGGGGTAAGGACGGCGACGCGTCAGAGACCGGCTACCGGTGGGCTAGCCGAGAGCGCGGCGCAGCGTCGCTTCAACGTCCCGTCGGCGGAACGGCTTGGACAACACCTGCACCGCGGCGAAGCCGGGAGGGGCCCCGTTTGGCCCGTAGCCGCTGGCGAAGGCGAAGGGCAGGCCGCGATCCGAAAGGGCGGCCGCCACCGGATCGACCCGCTGACCCGCCAGATTGAGGTCAAGCAGGGCGAAGTCGAAACCGCCGTCGGCGATGCACGCCAGCGCCTCCGCCACGCTCGCCGCGCTCGCGGCGACGACGCAGCCGAGATCCTCAAGCATGGTCTCTATGAGCATGGCGACGGCCGCCTCGTCCTCGACGACGAGAACCCTCAGACCTTCAAGGGCGACCGTCACACCGCGTCAGACCGGGAAGCCGAAGCGGCATTCCAGGCCAGTCCGCTCGAAGCGCTGCTCCAGATCGCCTCCCAGGTCCTTGCGGATGGTCCGCTCGATCAGCCGATGGCCAAAGCCCTGCCGGGCCGGCGGCTGGACCGGAGCTCCGCCGCGCTCGAGCCAGGCCAGGTTCAGTCGGCGGTTCTCGCCGGCCACATCGATCGACCATGTCAGGTCCAGCCGCCCCGTCGGCGAGGCGAGGGCCCCGTATTTGGCGGCGTTGGTGGCCAGTTCATGGATGATCATGCCCAGGGCCAGCCCGACCCGGGCGGTCAGCATCAGGTCCGGCCCGTCCAGTCCGATGTTCGCCGCCACGTCGTCCCGGTAGGGCGCCAGCTCCTCCTCAAGCAGCTCAACAAGCCCGACGCCGGCCCACTGGCGGCGGGTCAGGAGGTCGTGCGCCCCGCTGAGCGCGATAAGTCGATCCTCGAACCGCTCCGCGAAGGCTTCCGGAGTCGAGCGCTGCGTCTGCAAGGCGATAGATTGCACGGTAGCCAAGGTGTTCTTCACCCGGTGGTTCAACTCGTCGATGAGCACTTTCTGGGCCTCGTCGGCCCGCTTGCGTTCGGTGACGTCGACGAGGACGTTGATGGCCCCGACCACGGCGCCCGCGCAGTCGCGCAGCAGGGTGGGATAGGGCGTGAACGTCAGCCTCGACCCGTCGGGCCGCTCCGCCACCGCCTCGACGCCGCGCAACTCCTCACCCGTCATCAGCGCCAGCGCCATCGGGCAATGCTCATGCTCGAGCGGCGTCCCGTCCGGCCAGAAGAGCCTCCACGTCACGCACCAGCGGTCTACGCCGACGGTCGGACGGCGGCCCGCCAGGGCGGCCGCTGCTTCGTTGAAATAGGTGATCCGCCCATCGGAATCGGTCGTGTAGACGGCCGTCGGCAGGGCGTCGAGGAGCTCCCGCGAGCGGCGCTCGCTTTCCTGAAGCCGCAGCTCCGCTTCGCGCCGCTCGCTTACATCCTTCACCACCCGGACGCCATGCGAGAAGCCGCCGCCCGCATCCCTGGCCGTCGAACTCAACACCTCAACGTGGACCACCTCGCCGCCCTTGCGGATGTAGCGCTTGTCGATGCTGTACCGATCGCGGCGGCCGGCGACCTGATCGGCGTAGAGGGCGGCGTCTTCGGCCCAGTCGTCGGGGTGGGTCAGATCGGCAATGCTCATGTCGAGCAGCTCTTCGCGGCTGTAGCCGGTCAGCGCCTCGAAAGCAGCGTTTACCCGGACCAGCCGCCCATCCCGGTCGGCGTCAGCGATGCCCACCGTGACACTGTCATAGGTGGCCAGTAACTGTCGCTCGGCCGCCAGCCGGGCCGCGTCCGCCTCCCGGGCGGCCGAGACGTCGATGGTGAAGCAGCGGGTGTTGATGAACGCGCCGTCGCGGAACAGGACGCTGGAGCTGATCTGCACATGTTTGATCGAGCCGTCGCGGGCGCGCAGCCGGGCGGGATATTTGTCGAGCCGTTCGCCCCCGCCGAGCCGGCGCAGGATGTCGGCGATAACCTCGGGGTCGGCGTGGAAGTCTGCGATGGGGCGCCCGACGTACTCTTCGGGCGCGTAGCCCAGAAGCTCCAGCTCAGCCTTGTTGGCCCGCAGAATTACACCGTCCCGGTCGACGATATGCAGGCCGATGGAGCCATTCTCAAAAAAGTCTTCAAAATCCGGATCGGCCGCCGCCCCGGGCCGCAACTTCTGTTCCAGCACTGGCGAATGCATCGACGTCCCCCCGGTCGCGCTACGCGCGCCCATCACGGTCCAACGCTCACGCCCGTCCCATGTTCCGCGGACGACTGCAACGCCGCGGGTTGTGCGGTGACACGGGTTCGCGATTTCCGGGCGACGGGATCAGTCCGCGCGGAACTGCAGCTCCGCCAGACGGGCGTACAGCCCCCCGCGCGCCATCAGCGCCGCGTGGGTCCCCTCCTCCACCACCCGGCCGTCGTCCATCACCACGATGCGGTCGGCCCGCAGCACGGTGGCCAGACGGTGGGCGATGACGAGGGTGGTGCGAGTTTCCATGGCCTGATCCAGCGCCGCCTGCACCAGCCGCTCGTTCTCGGCGTCGAGGGCCGACGTCGCCTCGTCCAGCAGCAGGATCGGCGCGTCGCGGACCAGCGCCCGGGCGATGGCCATGCGCTGCCGCTGGCCGCCGGACAGGCTCTTGCCCCGCTCGCCCAAGGGCGTGTCGAAGCCCTCGGGCAGGGCCTCGATGAAGCCCAGCGCCTGGGCCTCGTCGGCGGCCGCCCGGACTTCCTCCACCGTCGCGGCTTCCCGCCCGAAGCGGATGTTTTCGCTGGCGGAACCTGAGAACAGCGGCGCTTCCTGCGAGACCCAGGCGAAGCGGCCGCGGACCGCCACCGGATCGGCCTCGCGCACGTCGACGCCGTCGACCGAGACGACGCCGGACTGCGGATCGTAGAAGCGCAGCAACAGGCGGAAGACGGTGCTCTTGCCGGCCCCCGACGGCCCGACCAGCGCCACCGTCTCGCCGGGGCGTACGGTCAGGGAGAAGCCCTTCAGCGCCGGCAGGTCGGGCCGCCCCGGATAGCTGAATTGCACCGCCGACATCGACACTTCCCCGACCGGCGGTTCCGGCAGGGTCCGCGGCGCGGCGGGCGCCGCGATCGACGGCTGGCTGCGCATCAGTTCGTCGATCCGCTCCATGGCCCCGGCGGCCTTCTGCACATCGCCCCAGCTCTCGCCCAGCGCCCCGACCGCCCCCGCCGCGAACACGGACAGCAGCACGAACTGCAGCAGCGCCCCCGGCGTCATCCGCCCGGCGATCACGTCCTGGGCCCCCAGCCACAGCACCAGGGTCACGCCTCCGAACATCACGCCGATGATCATCGCGGTCATCAGGGCCCGGGCCCGGATGCGGACCAGCGATACGCCGAACGCCGCCTCGACCGCATCGCCGAAGCGGGCGATGGCGCTCTTCTCGCGGCCGAAGGCCTGCACCGTCTCGATGGCGTCGACGCTTTCGCCGGCGAAGCCCACGGCGCTGGCGAACCGGTCCTGCGAGGCCACGGTCAGCCGGCGCACCTTGCGGCCGAACAGGAACAGCGGGCCCAGCAGCAGCGGCACCACCAGCAGCACCAGCCCGGTCAGCTTGGGGCTGACCACGAACAGCAGCACCGTCCCGCCGATCAGGGTCAGGGCGTTGCGCAGGGCGTACGAGACCGAGGTCGTCAGCAGCGTCTCGACCAGGGCGATATCCGTGGTCAGGCGCGACAGCACCTCGCCGGTGCGCATCTGCGCGTAGAAGGCCGGATCCAGCGTCAGCACCCGTTCGAACAGGCCCTTGCGCACGTCGGCGATGACCCGCTCGCCAGTCTTGGTGACGAAGAAATAGCGGACCGCCGTGGCGAGGCCGAGGAACAGCGCATTGGCCGCCAGCACCAGGAACCACAGGTTCAGCTGGGCCCCGCCGTTCTCGAAACCGTTGTCGATCGCGCCGCGCGCGGTCACCGTCAGGGCCAGCGAGGCGGTCGTGGACAGGATCAGCCAGACCCCCGCCATGGCCATGTGCCCCTTGTGGCGCAGGGCGTACGGCAGCAGCCGGGCCAGCGGCCGGATATCGCGCCGCTTCGCCCGCCGCTGGCCGGCTTCGCTCATCTGCTCGGCCAGAAGCGCGCCGGCGCCCGGCCGTCCGCGAAGGTCGGCGGCGTCGGGGGCTGGGGCGGTCGTGTCTGTCATGGCGCGCGCCTCTTGCCCCGGAACGGCCCCCGGTGTAAACGGCGCCGCTCATTCCCGCCCCTCGCTGGCGGGTTTTCTCATTTTCGCGCACGGACGGTCGGCATCGTCATCGCGCAGAGACCGGATAACGACCATGAAGGCCGATACGCACCCCGACTACCACTTCATCACCGTGACGATGACGGATGGCACCACCTACAAGACGCGCTCCACCTACCAGAAGGAAGGCGCCGTCCTGAACCTCGACATCGACCCGCTGACGCACCCGGCCTGGACCGGCGGCAACCAGCAGCTGATGGACCGCGGCGGCCGCGTTTCGCGCTTCAACAACAAGTTCGGCGGCTTCATCAAGAAGTAAGCGGTCTGGCTTTGGGGCCACACCCTCGTCGAAGACGATCACGAAGGCGTCGGTCCCCGGACCGGCGCCTTTCTGTTTGTCCGGAACGCCGATAACATCCCCGCGTTGGGCCACTTGGGCGTGAACGCAGATCCT
>NZ_DASWTO010000027.1:0-6978 GCF_036402095.1 Brevundimonas sp.
CCGCCGCCGCGCCCGTCGCCGCCGCTCCGGCGCCGAAGCCCGCAGCTGCAGCCCCCGCCGCTGCTCCGGCCGCGGCGCCCGCCGCCAAGCCGGCGGAGAGCAAGGGCTTCCTGACCAAGGTGCTCGACGCGATCTTCGGCAAGCGCTGATCCGGGCCGGAGACCCCGGCCTGAAAACGACGAAGCGCCGGAGGAGCGATCCTCCGGCGCTTTTTTCGTGCGCGCAGCTCCGCGCCGATCAGGCTTCCGGCAGGTCTTCCGCCAGGATGGCCATTTCGAACATGAAGCTGCCGGCCTCGTCCTCGTCCTCGAACACCACGCCGATGAACTCGTCGCCGACGTAGACCTCGGCCGAGTCGCTGGGCTTGCCGCGCGGCTTCAGGATGATGCCGCCCGTGTTGAAGGTGCGCTTCAGGTGCGTCTCGACGCGCTTCATGTCGGCGGTGTTCATGGGGACCTCGGTCACTGCAATTGGCGCGGACCCTAGAGAAGCCCGCCCGGCTATGGAAGGGCCTGCGCGCCCCGCCTAGATGACGAAGTCGTAGACGATGTCGGCCAGGGTGTGGTCCATGGTGCGCGCCGGGGCGGCCTCGGTGGGGCAGTTGACCAGACGGGCCGGCACGCCGGCGACGGTGCAGCCGGCCGGCACCGGTTTCAGCACCACCGACCCCGATGCGACCTTGGCGTAGTCGCCGACGGTGATGGCGCCCAGCACCTTGGCCCCCGCCCCCAGCAGCACGCCATTGCCGATCTTGGGGTGGCGGTCGCCGCGTTCGGCCCCCGTACCGCCGAGAGTGACCGCGTGCAGCATCGACACGTCGTCGCCGACCACCGCCGTCTCGCCGATGACGATGCCGGTGCCGTGGTCGAGGAACAGGCCGGAGCCGAGGCGCGCGGCCGGGTGGATGTCGACCTGGAACAGTTCGGACATGCGGCTCTGGAAATGGAAGGCCAGGGCCTCGCGCCCCTGGGTCCACAGCCAGTGCGCCACGCGGTGGCCCTGCAGGGCCTGGAAGCCCTTGAAGTAGAGGAAGGGCTGCAGCAGCGTCTTGATGGCCGGGTCGCGCTCGGCCACCGCGCGCAGGTCGGCTTCGGCGGCCGCGACGATCGACGGTTCGGCCTCGAAGGCGTCGCGGCATATCTCGCGGACGGACATCGGGCCCAGCTCGGCGTCGCCCAGCTTGCGGGCGATCTGGAAGCCGAGGGCGGCGGCGAGGTTGGTGTGCGACAGGATCACAGCGTTCATCTGTGAGGCCAGATGCGGCTCGGCCCGGGCGGTCGCCCCGGCGGCGGCGCGCAGCTGGTCCCAGACGTCCGGACGGGCGGCGACGACTTCGAGCTTGGGCATCCCGGACTCCTTCGACGGCATCATACGCTCGCCAGCATGGCCTTCGCCAGTTGCTCCGGCAGCTCGCCCTCGCGGGCCATATGGTAGGCGCGCAGGGCGGTCGCCACGGTGAACATGTCACGGATGGCGCCGCGGCCGATCTCACGCAGCAGGTCGCCGAAGGGGACACGGGCGACGCGGATCACCTCGGTCGGATCCGGTTCGGCCGGCGCGGGGGTCAGGTCCCAGGCGATCCACGCCAGCGCGCGCTCGTCGGTGATGGAGTTGGACATCTCGACCTTCAGCGCCTCGCGCCAGCAAGCGGCCCGCAGACCCGCCTCCTCGGCCAGTTCGCGGCGGGCGCCCTCGATCGGGTCCTCGTCGAACGGGGCGCCGCCCTCCGGCATCTCCCACGACCAGTTCATCAGGGCGAAGCGCTGCTGGCCCACGAGGGTCACGCTCCCGTCGTCATGGAGGGGCAGGACGCCGACCGACAGGTTGCGCGGCCGCATGACGACATAGTCGCACTCGAGGCCGGTCGGGGCCGTGGCCGGGTGACGGGTCAGGCGCAGCCACGGGTTCTCGAAGATCAGGCTCTCGCCGCCCTTGCGCCACGGCGGGGGCCGGTCGGCAGGGTCGTCCCAGACGGGCGTCGGGCGGTCGGCGTCGAAGGCGTCGCGTGAGTCTGTCATCCGCCGCATATGGCGCAGGGCCGCGCGGACGACTAGCTAGGCGGCATGTCCGACGACGATCTGGGCCAGGCCCTCCCCCTCCCCGCGCCCTCGCCCGAGCTGCAGGCCCGGCTGGCGACGCGCCGCTCGGCCCCGGCGCAGGCGCTGGCCGCGCCGGGCCCCTCGGCGGCGGAGATCGGGCGCATCCTCGAACTGGGGGCGCGGACCCCGGATCACGGCAAGCTGTTCCCGTGGCGGTTCGTGGTCCTGGGGCCGGAGAGCCGCGCCGCCCTGGCCGAGGCGCTGGCGCCGCTGGCCGGGCGGCAGGCGGATCCGGTCAAGGCCGGCAAGGTGCTGGCCAAGCTGACGTCGCCGCCGACGAGCATCCTCGTGGTGTCGACGCCGGTCGAGGGTCACAAGGTGCCGGTGTGGGAGCAGCAGCTGTCGGCCGGGGCGGTGTGCATGAACCTCGAACACGCCGCCAATGCGCTGGGCTACTCCAGCAGCTGGATCACAGACTGGTACAGCTATGATCCGCAAGCTCTTGAATTATTGGAAGTGGGACCGGGAGAGCGGGTCGCCGGCTTTGTCCACATCGGCACGCTGGCGGAGCCGCCGCTGGAGCGGCCGCGGCCGGATCTGACGCGGAAGGCGGCCTGGCGGCCCTAGGCGAACAACGACTGGACCGAGAACCCGGTGGCGACGGCGAACAGCAGCGTCACCACCACAAGGGCGGCGATCATCAGATCCTCGGTGCGGTCGCGGGCGGGGCGCATCGCCGGAGACTGGAGGGATTCGCCTTTCCCGACGATTACCGCGCGATCCCGCCGACGTAGCGCCGGTGCAGCAGCGGCTTGCCGAGCCAGTAGCAGAGCTCGGCCGGGCGTTCGACGTCCCAGACGGCGAGATCCGCGGCCTTGCCGGCTTCGAGGGTCCCGATCTCGTCCTGCAGGCCGAGCGCCTTCGCGGCGACGCGGGTGGCCCCGGCCAGCGCCTCTTCCGGGGTGAGCCGGAACTGGACGCAGGCGAGGTTCAGGGCGGCGGTCATCGAGACGACCGGCGAGGTGCCGGGATTGCAGTCGGTGGCCACCGCCATGGCCACGCCGTGGCGCCGCAGCAGGCCGACCGGCGGCGGCGTGGTCTCACGGAGCATCAGGTAGGCGCCCGGCAGCAGGACGGCGACGACGCCGGCCGCGGCCATGGCCTGCACGCCCGCCTCGGTCGTGTGCTCGATGTGGTCGGCCGACAGGGCGCCGTATTTCGCCGCCAGCGCCGCGCCGCCGCCGTCGGAGAGCTGGTCGGCGTGCAGCTTGACCGGCAGGCCGAGGGCGCGGGCCCTGTCGAACAGGCGGGCGACCTCCCCGGTGGAGAAGGCGATGGGTTCGCAATAGGCGTCGACGGCGTCGACGAGGCCCTCGGCATGGGCGGCGGGCAGGATTTCATCCACAGCCTTGTCCACATACCTGCCGCGGTCGCCGCGGTGCTCGGGCGGAACGGCGTGGAGGCCGAGATAGCTGGTGCGGATGCGCACGCCGGCGTCGCGGCCGATGCGGCGGGCGACGCGCAGCATCTTCAGCTCGCTGTCGTGGTCGAGGCCGTAGCCGGACTTGATCTCGAGGGTGGTGACGCCGGTCGCCGTCAGACCGGCAAGGCGGCTCAGGGCGGAGGCGTAGAGCTGGTCCTCCGGGGCGGCGCGGGTCGCCGTCATGGTCGAGACGATGCCGCCGCCGGCGCGGGCGATCTCCTCATAGGTGGCGCCGCCGAGGCGCTGTTCGAACTCGCCCGAACGGTCGCCGCCGAAGACCAGATGGGTGTGGCAGTCGATCAGGCCGGGGGTTACCCAGCGGCCGTCGAGACGGTGTGTCTCCACAGACTTGTGCACAGGCAGGTCGGCGCGAGGGCCGGCCCAGACGATGCGGCCGTCGCCGATCAGGAGGGCGGCGTCGTCGATCGCGCCGTAGGGCTCTCCGCCCGCGACCATGGTGGCGAGGCGGCAGTCGGTGAGGAGTTTCATCGCGCCTCGAACCCCGCCAGCAGTTCGCAGAACCAGCGGCCGGCGGTCAGGGAGGCGAGGTCGCCGATCTCGAGCGAGGGGTCGTATTCGGTCAGGTCGACGGCCTTCACCTTCGGGTGGGCGCCGATGACGCGCGCGGCGTCGAAGAAGTCGTGGACCGGGACGCCGCCGGGGCGGGCGCCGGGTGACGCCGGCCACTGGCTGCGATCGATGACGTCGATGTCGAAGTCGACGTAGATCACCTCGGTGAGGGCGGAAAGGCGCGCCAGTTCCTCCGTCACAATGGCCGCCAGGCCCCGCTCGCGGCAGTCGCGCGCCGTGCGGACGGAAATGCCCGCCGCCTTCGCCTTGTCGTGGGCGCGGCGGGTGTTGGCGAAGGGGGCGAGGCCGATCTGGCTGATGCGCTCGCCGGGAAGGCCGTCTTCGAGCAGCGCCTGGACCGGATTGCCGTTGGTCAGACCCTGATCGGTGTCGCGCAGGTCGAAATGGGCGTCGAGGGTGAGCAGGCCGACGCGGTGGAGGCCGAGGGCGTGGAGGCCGGGGCGGGTGATGGCGTTGTTGCCGCCGATCAGGACGGTCAGGGGGCGCGCGCTCTGGGCGGTCACGGCCGCCTTGACGGGCTCGAAGGCGTCGGCGGGCGAAGCTGCTTTCAGGGGCACGTCGCCGGCGTCGTGGACGTGCGTCGTCAGCTCGCGGGCGGTCTCGACGTCATAGGTGGAGAAGCGCGGCAGGACGGCGCGGAAGGCCTTCGGACCGAGGTCGCAGCGGCCGGGCGTCAGCGAGCGCTCGTTGAGGCCGGCGCCGATCAGGGCGACGGGGGCGTCGGGGTGGTCGCCGAGCAGGTCCGCGATGGAGCGCCAGCCGAGGGCGTCGGATTCGGTCATATCCTTCCATAGCCCCTTCTCCACTCGGGGGAGAAGGTGGCCCGGCAGGGCCGGATGAGGGGGCTGGTCCGGCGGGCAAGCCTTCGGGCGTTGGGCATCGAGCAAGCATCCCCCTCATCCGTCTCGCTTCGCGAGCCACCTTCTCCCCCGAGGGGAGAAGGGGCTAAGAACCCCTCATGACGACTCAACAGAACACCCGCATCATCCGCAGTCCCCGCGGACCGGAGATGACGGCGAAGACCTGGGCCGCGGAGGCGGCGCTGCGGATGCTGATGAACAACCTCGATCCCGAGGTGGCGGAGCGGCCGGAGGACCTGGTGGTCTACGGCGGCATCGGCAAGGCGGCGCGGGACTGGGCCTCGTTCGACCGGATCGTGGAGGAACTGCGCAATCTCGAGGCGGACCAGACGCTGCTGGTGCAGTCAGGCAAGCCGGTGGGCGTGTTCCGAACCCATGCCGATGCGCCGCGGGTGCTGATCGCCAACTCCAATCTGGTGCCCAAATGGGCGACCTGGGAGCATTTCCACGAACTCGATCGCAAGGGCCTGATGATGTACGGCCAGATGACGGCCGGCTCGTGGATCTACATCGGCACACAGGGCATCGTTCAGGGCACCTATGAGACCTTCATGGAGGCCGGACGCCAGCACTATGGCGGCGACTGGTCGGGCAAGTGGATCCTGACGGCCGGGCTGGGCGGCATGGGCGGGGCTCAGCCGCTGGCGGCGACCATGGCGGGGGCCTCCTGCCTCGCCGTCGAATGCCAGCGCAGCCGGATCGAGATGCGGCTGAGGACGCGGTATCTTGACGTGATGGCCGAGACGCTGGACGAGGCGCTGGCCCTGATCGAGCAGGCAAAAACTGACGGAAAAGCCATATCCGTCGGGCTGTTGGGCAATGCGGCGGATGTACTGCCTGAACTGATCAGGCGCGGCGTGCGGCCCGATCTGGTCACCGACCAGACCAGCGCCCACGACCCGGTCAACGGCTATCTGCCCGCCGGATGGACGGTCGCGGAGTGGGAGGCGAAGCGGCAGACCGATCCCGCCGCCGTCGAGGCCGCGGCGCGCAAATCCATGGCCGTGCACGTCAAGGCCATGCTCGACTTCCATGCCCAGGGCGTGCCGGTCACCGACTATGGCAACAACATCCGCCAGGTCGCCTTCGACGAGGGCGTAGAGAACGCCTTCGACTTCCCCGGTTTCGTGCCCGCCTACATCCGCCCGCTGTTCTGCCGCGGCATCGGACCGTTCCGCTGGGCGGCGCTGACCGGCGACCCCGAGGATATCCGAAAGACGGACGCGGCCATGAAGCGGCTGTTCCCGGACAACGCGGGCCTGCACCGCTGGCTCGACATGGCCGGGGAACGGATCGCGTTTCAGGGCCTGCCGGCCCGCATCTGCTGGATCGGACTGGGCGACCGGCACCGCGCGGGGCTGATGTTCAACGACATGGTCGCCTCGGGCGAGCTGTCGGGCCCGATCGTCATCGGCCGCGATCATCTGGACTCAGGCTCGGTCGCCAGCCCGAACCGCGAGACCGAGGCGATGATGGACGGCTCGGACGCCGTGTCGGACTGGCCGCTGCTGAATGCGCTGCTGAACACGGCCTCGGGGGCCAGCTGGGTCTCCCTGCACCACGGCGGCGGGGTCGGAATGGGCTATTCGCAACATTCGGGCGTGGTCATCGTCGCCGACGGCACGCCGGAAGCGGCGAAACGGCTGGAGCGGGTGCTGTGGAACGACCCGGCCACCGGGGTGATGCGCCATGCCGATGCGGGTTATGAGATCGCCAGGGAGGCGGCGCGAGAGCATGGGTTGAACCTGCCGTCGCTCAAATGACCCTCTCTCGGGGGGAGAGGGAGATCGCGCACGGCGGCGATGCCGTCGTACTGGCGCGGTCGGGTGAGGGCGGCCGGTTGTCGGCTTTTCACGCCGTGGCCCCTCACCCTTTCGCGCAAGAACGGATGCTGGCGCATCCGTGCGCTCAAGCCCTCTCCCGCCGGGAGAGGGTTCCGTACTAATGGACCATCCATGAAACTCACGATCGGCCAATCTCCCCTCGCCCTTGCGCAACTGCGAGC
>NZ_DASWTO010000028.1:0-27909 GCF_036402095.1 Brevundimonas sp.
CCCCGGTTCTTGCAGGCCCCGGGGTGACGATGCGGTCGCTGGTCGAACAGAGACTGGCGCTCGCGCTGGACCGAATGACGCATGAGACGGAGCTGGAGCCCTGCGCGCATGGCGCAACGCCCCGGAACCACCTATTTTCTGGCGCTGACTTGGGCGAATAGGGGAGCGCGCCGCGCTTCCAGGGATCGAGACGAGAATGAATCTTCGCAATCTGGCCATTCTGGGCGCCGTCATCCTGGGCGCGCTCGCCTTCTATGTGGCCGTGGACCGGGGCGGCGCCATCGCCACGCCGGGACAGAAGGCGGCCTCCGCCCGTCCCCAGCCGATGAGCTATTCGCAGCTGATCGCGGCCCGTGACGCCAAGGCGATCAAGTCCGTCGAGGTCAAGAACGAGACCCTCAACGTCCTGATGAAGGACAACCGGAAATTCACCGCCGTCACCACCCTGCCCAACGGCGAACTGATCGAGAGCCTCAACGCGTCGGGCGCCCAGATCGACGTCAAGAGCACGCGTCAGCCGATGTTCGTCAGCATCCTGATCGGCCTCTTGCCCTTCGTGCTGATCATCGGCCTGTGGGTGCTGATCATGCGCCAGATGCAGGGCGGGGCGCGCGGCGCCATGGGCTTCGGCAAGTCCAAGGCCAAGCTGCTGACCGAGCACAAGGGCCGCAAGACCTTCGACGACGTCGCTGGCGTCGACGAGGCCAAGGACGAGCTTCAGGAGGTCGTCGACTTCCTCAAGGACCCGGCCAAATTCCAGCGCCTCGGCGGCAAGATTCCCAAAGGCGCCCTGCTGGTCGGCCCTCCGGGCACCGGCAAGACCCTGCTGGCCCGCGCCGTCGCGGGCGAGGCCGGCGTGCCCTTCTTCTCCATTTCCGGCTCGGACTTCGTAGAGATGTTCGTCGGCGTCGGCGCCAGCCGCGTCCGCGACATGTTCGAACAGGCCAAGAAGAACGCCCCCTGCATCATCTTCATCGACGAGATCGACGCGGTCGGCCGTCACCGCGGCGCCGGTCTCGGCGGCGGCAACGACGAGCGCGAGCAGACCCTCAACCAGCTGCTGGTCGAGATGGATGGCTTCGAGTCCAACGAAGGCATCATCCTCATCGCCGCCACCAACCGCCCCGACGTGCTGGACCCGGCCCTGCTGCGTCCGGGCCGTTTCGACCGCCAGGTCGTGGTGCCCAATCCCGACGTCAACGGCCGCGAGAAGATCCTGCGCGTGCACATGAAGGACGTGCCCCTCGCGGCCGACGTCAACGTCAAGACCATCGCCCGCGGCACCCCCGGCTTCTCAGGCGCCGACCTGGCCAACCTCGTCAACGAGGCGGCCCTGATGGCGGCCCGCAAGGACCGCCGCATGGTCACCCACCGCGACTTCGAGGACGCCAAGGACAAGGTCATGATGGGCGCCGAGCGCAAGTCGATGGCCATGAACGACGAAGAGAAGCGGATGACCGCCTATCACGAGGCCGGTCACGCCATCGTCGCCATGAACGTCAAGATGGCCGACCCGGTGCACAAGGCGACCATCGTCCCGCGCGGCCGCGCCCTCGGCATGGTCATGCAACTGCCGGAAGGCGACCGCTATTCGACCAGCTTCCAGCAGATGGTCGACCGCATCGCCATCATGGCCGGCGGCCGGGTGGCCGAGGAGCTGATCTTCGGCAAGGAGAACGTCACTTCGGGCGCCAGCTCCGACATCCAGCAGGCGACCAAGCTGGCGCGGGCCATGGTCACGCGCTGGGGCTTCTCCGACAAGCTCGGCACGGTCGCCTATGGCGAAAACCAGGAAGAGGTCTTCCTCGGCCATTCGGTGGCGCGCAGCCAGAACGTCTCGGAAGAGACCGCCCGCATCATCGACGAGGAGGTCAAGCGCATCGTCACCGAGGGCTGGGCCGTCGCGCGCCAGATCCTGACCGACAAGGCCGGGGATCACGAGAAGCTGTCCCAGGCCCTGCTCGAGTACGAAACCCTCTCGGGTCAGGAGATCAAGGACCTGCTGGAGAAGGGCCTCGCGCCGAACCGCGACGAAAACAACTTCCCCAACGCCGGCCCCTCCGTCTCGGTCCCGATCACCCCGGTCTCCGACGGCGTCGACGTCGAACAGCCGACGGTTCACTAGGACGCGGGCGTTGCGTCTCCTCCCTGTTGCGAAGCAGCGGGGAGGGGAGCCTCGCCGTCGCGCGCCATGACGCTGTGCCGCCTTTTCCGGAATCCATAGTCGGGTTCGGCGGATAAATTCCCGTCTTTCCAGCCACATCCGCTTTTCTCGACCCCGCCTTCTGCGCACACTACCCGGCGGGCGCATAATGGTGGTGTCCCGTCGCAAGGGAGGCTCGCTCGGCCGGCGAACCGAAGCGGCGGCGGGAGCGGATGGAGCGGGCCGCGCCGATCCCATTTGATCGGCAGCGGAAGTCGACCCGGTGGAAAGCCGGCGGCTCAGGGCGCGGGGGGACATCCCGCGCCGGTCCGGGAGATGGTCGTCGCCGTCCCCGCCCGTGGCGAGCAGAGCGGAGCATCCGTAAAGAGCGGGTTTTCCTCCGTGCCCGTCGAAAACCAGCCCGCGCGGAGCGTTCGACTTCTGCCGAAACGCACCTTCTACCCTACGGTCACCGGGCGGAAGCCCGGGCGCTCCGCCAACGCCTCCCGCCCGCCGCCGAAAGAGACTGGAAGACGAGTTTGCAATTCAAACAAGTCTATTGTAGTTCTCGCCTTCTCAAGAGGGGAGAAACCCATGTCCGCCCATCGCGACCAAGCCAGCCGCCTGCACGGCCTCGACGCCCTGAGGGGCGGAGCCCTGCTCCTCGGCGTCGTCCTTCACGCCAGCCTGTCCTTCTTTCCCCAGCAGACGTGGATTGTCGCCGACGACAGCCGTTCGATCGGCGCGGCTTGGCTGTTCTTCGCCATCCATCTGTTCCGGATGACCGCCTTCTTCCTGATCGCCGGCCTGTTCGCCGGCATGATGCTCGACCGCAAGGGCGCGTGGGGCTTCGTCAGGGACCGGGCCTCGCGTATCGTCGGCCCGCTGCTGGCGTTCTGGTTCCCGGTCATGGCCGGGATCGTGACGGCCCTGGTCTGGAACGCCCACGCCAACGGCCTCGTCGTTCCCGGCGCGCCGCCGCCGCCGCCGACGTACGACTGGACCAACCTTCCCCTGACCCACCTCTGGTTCCTGTATGTCCTCGCCCTGTTCTGCGCCGCGACCCTGATCCTGCGCGCGCCCTTCGCCGCGCTGGACCGCGGCGGCGGCTGGGGCCGCATGGTCGACCGGCTGACGGGCGCCCTCGTCGGCTGGTGGACGCCCGTCGTCCTCGCCGCCCCGCTGGCGCTGGCGATGTGGCTGGATCCCGAATGGATCGCCTTCTTCGCCGTGCCGACGCCGGACGAAGGCCTCGTGCCCGACACGGCCGCCCTCGTCGGCTTCGGCCTGGCCTTCGGTCTCGGCTTCCTGCTGCATCGGCGCCGCGACCTGCTGCAGCGCCTCGCGGCCTGGTCGCCGCTGTTCCTCGCCGTAGCCGTCGCCTCGGGCGCCTGGGCCTGGACCCTCGCCGGCGGGGCCAACCTCCAGCCGATGGTCCAGCCGACCGCGGCGAAGGCGCTCGCCGCCGCCGTCGTCGCCCTCGCCGTCTACGCCTCCGCCTTCGCGGCCATGGGCCTGTGCCTGCGCTTCCTGTCCGGCCGCAGCCCCGTCCTGCGCTACCTCTCCGACGCCTCCTACTGGGTCTACATCCTGCACCTGCCCCTGGTCATGCTGGCGCAGGTCTGGGTCCAGGACTGGGCCGGGCCGTGGGGCCTCAAGCTGGCGGGCGTGTCCCTCGGCGTCCTGGCCGTCTGCCTGCTCTCGTACGAGCTGATGGTCCGCCACACCTTCATGGGCCGCTGGCTCAACGGGCGCCGCGTCCGGTGGCGTCGCCGCGCCGCCGACTCCGCCCTCGCGCCCGCTGAATAGCTTGCCAACCCTGACCGGCTCGTCCACCCAATCGGGACGAGCCGGCTCCGGAGAATCGCCCCATGCCCGCAAATCCCGCCAAGCCCCGCATGCATTCCGCCGAAGACGACCTCGCCTTCATGCGTTCGATCGTCGAGGGCGGCGGCAAGCCGCATCTCACCCTCGGCGTCGCCTACCTGGCCGGGGGGCTGCTCTACGGCCTCCAGTGCCTGTTCCACGTCGGGCAGGCCACGGGCGTGATCCGCTGGCCCGATCTCGCCAATCTCGCCTTCGTCGTCGGGATCAGCCTGGGTTTCTTCGTCGTGCTGGCCTGGGCGATCCGCCGAGACAGCAGGGACGGCGTCGCGGCCACCCGGGGCCCGATGGCGACCCGCGCGCTCAACGCCGCCTTCAGCGCCACCGGCATGGCCAACCTGGCGGTCATTCTCATCTTCGGCTTCGGGGCGTACCGCGACCAGGACTTCGCCATCTGGCTCTACTACCCCGCGGTGATCTTCGCCCTGCAGGCCGCCGCCTGGTACGTCGCCTTCAGCCTGAAGCGGAAGCCGTGGATGCTGGCCTGCTCCGCCGGCGGCTGGCTGACGGCCGTCGCCCTGGGGCTGCTGGTGCGCCGGCCGGAATGGTACCTCGGCGTCTGCACCGTGGCCCTGTTCGCCCTGTTCGCCCTGCCGGGCTGGATCATGGTCCGCGAAGCCCGCGCCGCGCGGACGGCGGCCTGACGTCATGGGTCTGGCCGATCTCGGACGCATCGACGAGGTCATCCACGGCCGCATGCGGCTGGGGATCATGGTCTATCTCGCCGACGCCGACAGCGCCGACTTCACCGAGCTGAAGACCGTCCTCGAGGCGACCCAGGGCAACCTCTCGGTCCACCTGAAGAAGCTGGAGGAGGCGGGCTACGTCGCCATCGCCAAGAGCTTCGTCGCCAACAAGCCGCTGACCCGGGTGTCGATAACCCAGGAGGGCCGCCGCGCCTTCGCCGCCTATCTCGAAGCCATCGGCGCCCTGATCGGAGGCAAGGATTGAGCCTTTCGAACGTCGTCAACCATGCGCTGGACCTGATCTTCGGCGCCAGGCCCGGGCCGCGACCCCGGCCGGCGACCCCGTGCGTCATGGGCATCGTCAACGTCACGCCGGACAGCTTCTCCGACGGCGGCCGGCTGGCCAGGGCCGGGGCGGCGGTTGACCATGCCCTGGCGCTGATCGACCAGGGCGCCGGCATCCTCGACATCGGCGGCGAAAGCACCCGGCCGGGCGCCGAGCCCGTCGAGGCGGGAGAGGAGATCGACCGCGTCCTTCCCGTGATCGAGGGGCTCCGCGCCGCCGGCTGGGCCGGACCGATCAGCATCGACACCATGAAACCGGAGGTCGCCCGCGCCGCCGTCGCCGCCGGCGCCACGATGTGGAACGACGTCACCGCCCTCGGCTTCGCGCCGGAAAGTATGGCGACCGCCGCGGCGCTGAACTGCGACGTGGTCCTGATGCATATGCAGGGCGAGCCCCGCACCATGCAGGCCGACCCGCGCTACGACGACGTGACGGCCGAGGTGGCGGACTGGCTCGCCGCCCGCGCCGATGCGGCGATGGCGGCGGGCGTGGCCCGCGAGCGCATCCGGCTCGACCCCGGCATCGGCTTCGGCAAGACGCCGGCCCACAATCTCGCCCTGACCGCCGGCCTCGACCGATTGACCGTCCTCGGCTTCCCCGTCCTCTACGGAGCCAGCCGCAAGCGGACGATCCAGTCGATCGACCCGACCGCGAGCGACCCCGCCGACCGCCTCGGCGGTTCGCTGGCCCTGGCGCTGGAGGCCGCCCGCAACGGCGCCGCCATCCTCCGCGTCCACGACGTCCGCGAGACCGTGCAGGCGCTGGCGGTTCAGGCGGCGCTCATCGAGGCGGACAGCCGATGAGCGTCCTGACCGGGCCCTATGTCTCGCCGATCCTGCTTCTCGTCCTGTCGAACGTCTTCATGACCTTCGCCTGGTACGGCCACCTGAAACACGGCTCGAAGCCGCTGACCGTCGTGGTCCTCGTCGCCTGGGGCATCGCCTTCTTCGAATATTGCCTCGCCGTGCCCGCCAACCGCATCGGCCATCAGGTCTATTCGGCCGCTGAACTGAAGACGATGCAGGAGGTCATCACCCTCGTCGTCTTCGCCGCCTTCTCGGTGCTCTGGCTGGGCGAGAAGCTGACGATGAATCACGCCGTCGGCTTCGCCTTCATCGCGCTGGGCGCCTGGTTCATCTTCCGCGGACCGCTGGGAAGCTGGGGCTGAAGCGGATGATCCGTCCGACCCCGAAAACACCCTTGCCGTCGGCGTCTCGATTGGCCATCCCGTGGCCATGACCTCGCCCATCGGACGCGTCCTGATCATCGCCGGCTCCGATTCCGGGGGCGGGGCGGGAATACAGGCCGACATCAAGGCCGTGACGGCCATGGGCGGTTACGCGGCGACCGCGATCACGGCGATCACGGTGCAGAACACGCTCGGCGTCCACGGCGTCTATCCCTTGCCGCTGGACCTGATCGAGGCCCAGGCCCGGGCGGTGCTCGACGACATCGGCGCCGATGCGATCAAGACCGGGATGTTGGGCGCGACCGACGTCGTCGAGCGCGTCGCCGCCATCCTCGACACGTCCGGCGCCCCCGCCGTCGTCGACCCGGTGATGATCGCCAAGGGCGGCCAGCCCCTGCTGCCGGACGGGGCGGTGCAGGCGGTGCGGACGCTGATGGTCCCCCGCGCCGCCCTGCTGACGCCCAACGCCCCGGAGGCCGAGGCCCTGACCGGGGTCGCCGTCGCCGACCTCGACGGCCAGCGCCGCGCCGGCGAGGCCCTGCTGACCCTCGGCGCCCGCGCCGTGCTGATGAAGGGCGGCCACGTGCCCGGCGATACGGTCGTCGACCTGCTGCTGACTCCGTCCGGCGAGACCCTGCTGGAAGGGCCCCGCCTCGACACCCGCCATACCCACGGCACCGGCTGCACCCTCGCCAGCGCCTGCGCGGCGGGTCTGGCGAAGGGCCTGCCGCTGGAAGCCGCGGTGGCCGAGGCCTGGGCCTATGTCGCCGAGGCCATCCGCCGCGCGCCGGGACTGGGACAGGGGCACGGCCCGCTGGATCACGGCTGGCCGCTGAGGGACGCCCGATGAGCGATCTGGAAACCCGGCTCTCCGCCATCGTCCGCGCCGACCCGGACCTGATGCATGTGCTGACGACCGTGCGGGGCGTCGGCCTGAACGACTGGCGGGTCTTCTCCGGAGCCGTCTATCAGTCCGTCTGGAACGCCGTCACCGGCCGCCCCGCCGGCCACGGCGTCCGCGACTACGACCTCGGCTATTTCGATCCGGATGTCTCCTGGGACGCGGAGGACGCGGTCATCAAACGGGTCGCCGCCGCCTTCGAGCCGCCGTTCCGCGACATGGTCGAGGTCCGCAACCAGGCCCGCGTCCACCTCTGGTTCGAGGGCAAGTTTGGCGAGCCCTACGAGGCCCTGACCGGCACGGACGAGGCCTTGGCCCGCTTCGTCGCCCCGGCCTTCGCGGTCGGCGTGCGGCTGGAGGCCGATGACACGGTCAGCGTGGCGGCGCCTTTCGGGCTTGAGGACGTCTTCTCGCTCACGATCCGGCCCAATCCGAACCGGCCGTTGGCCCGCGGGTGGGAGCGGGCCGTGGCCAACGCCCGCACGCGCTGGCCGGAACTCACCATCATCGAGCCGGAGACTGCCTGATGCGCCAGTGGACCGTGGACGCCTTCGCCGCCGCTCCCTTCCGCGGCAACCCGGCCTGCGTGGTCGAGCCGTTTGAACGCTGGCCCTCCGACGCCTGGATGCAGGCGCTGGCGAAGGAGAACAACCAGGCCGAAACGGCCTTTCTGCTGCGCACCGCCGATCCCGCCCGGTTCGGTCTGCGCTGGTTCACGCCGGGGCGCGAGGTCGACCTGTGCGGCCACGCCACCCTCGGCTCGGCCCATGTGCTGATGAGCGAACTCGGCGCCGACGCCGAAGCGCTGACCTTCGACACCCGCTCCGGGCCGCTGATCGTGCGCCGCGCCGCCAAAGGCTATGAGATGGACTTCCCGGCCGATGCGCCGCGCCGGACCGGTCCGGTCGCGGGTCTGGCCGAGGCCCTGGGAGCCGAACCGGCCGAGGTCTGGGCGGCCCGCTACCTCGTCGCCGTGCTCGCGGACGCCGAAACGGTGCGGACCCTGCGGCCGGACATCCGCGCGCTCGCGTCGCTGCAGGGCGAGGCCGGCGAGCCCGGCGAGATCATCGTCTGCGCCTCGGCCGGACCCGGCGATCCGGTTGATGTCGTCGACCGCTTCTTCGCCCCGGGCTGCGGGGTCGACGAAGACCCGGCGACCGGCTCGGCCCACTGCATCCTCGGCCCGCTCTATGCCGACAGGCTGGGGCGGGCGGCGGTGCGCTTCCACCAGGTGTTCCCGGGCCGGGGCGGTGATATCGAGACGGAACTGCGGGGCGACCGGGTGCTGTTGCGCGGCCAGGCCGTGACCGTGATCGAGAGCCGGCTGCGCATGGCGCCATAGGAAAGAGGCGCCGCCCTTGCGGACGGCGCCCCTCGGACCTTCCGGGGAGGAAAGGTCAGGCCTCAGTAGCGGCGATTGTCGCGATCGCGGCGCTCGGCCCGGATCTGGACGGCCAGACGGTCGTAGCGGCGATCCAGATCGCTGCGTTCCCAACGCGTCAGGCCGCCGCGCAGATAGGTGCGTTCCAGGCGGACCAGGGCATTGAGCTCGCCGCCCAGACGGCTGGCTTCGCGGCGGCTCAGCGAGCCGTTGCGCAGACCGACCTCGATCCGGCGATCCAGCTGATATTTGCGCTGGCTGATCGACTGCCACCGGCCGTGGTTCTCGTAGCGATCACCACGGTCGTAGCGATCGTCGCGATCGTTCCGCTCGTAGCGGTCGCGATCATAGCGGCCATAGTCCTGGGCGATGGCGGGAACCGCGACGGACGCCGCGGCGATGGCCAGCACGGGGATGAGGGCTTTCTTCATCATCGGTCTTATTCCTTCGCGTTCGACGCGGCCAGGCTGGCTGCGTTGACACGGAGAAAAGCAGCTTGCGTCTGAGCCCGATCTGAACAGCTTGTGTCAGCTTGCGTTCATGTCGATGACAACGCATCCATGGGCGTCTCGCGCCCGCGTGGAGCGGGATGACGAGGGGCGGCGGCAACGGTGAAATATGTCTACACTCCCCGTTCAGCCGTCGTTCAGAGCCTGGGGCCCAGACCGTCACCCATGACCCGGTTGCCTGTCTACATCCTCGCCGCCCTGCTCGCCGCCGCGCCGCTGTCCGCCGCGGCGCAGGATCGTGACGACCGCGGCCGCGGCCGCGACCGTGAGCCGTCGCCGCGGGAGCAGTCGGACGATCGCCCGCGCGTCAGCATGGGCGCCGCGGTCCAGCGCGCCTCCGCCGGCCGTCCCGGCCGCTTCCTGGGCGCCAGCAATCGCGGCGACACCATCGTCGTGCGCTGGGAATATCCCGGCGGCCGGGTCGCGGACATCATGGTGGACGGCCGCACCGGCCGCGTGATCGGAGAACGCTGAATGCGCGTGCTGCTTGTCGAAGACGACGCCGACCTGTCGCGCCAGCTGAAAGGCGCCCTCTCCGACGCCGGCTACGCCGTCGACCACGCCGCCGACGGCGAGGAGGCCCATTTTCTCGGCGACACCGAGCCCTACGATGTGATCGTCCTCGACCTCGGCCTGCCGAAGATCGACGGGGTTTCCGTGCTTGAGCGCTGGCGCCGCGAAGGCAAGACCACGCCAGTCCTGATCCTGACCGCGCGGGGCGCCTGGTCGGACAAGGTGTCCGGCTTCGACGCCGGAGCGGACGACTACCTGACCAAGCCGTTTCACACCGAGGAGCTGCTGGCCCGGTTGCGCGCCCTGCTACGGCGCTCGGCCGGCATCGCCTCGTCGACCCTGTCCTGCGGCGGCCTGCGACTGGATCCCCGCGCCGCGCGGGCCAGCGTCAACGGCGAGCCCCTGCGCCTGACGTCCCTGGAATACCGCCTGCTGCACTATCTGATGATGCATCAGGGCCGCGTGATCAGCCGGACCGAGCTGGTCGAGCACCTGTACGATCAGGACTTCGACCGCGATTCCAACACCATCGAAGTCTTCGTCGGTCGTCTGCGCAAGAAGATCGGTCCCGACCGGATCGAGACCGTGCGCGGCCTCGGCTATCGCCTTACGCCCCTGCCCGGGGAGAGCGAGACCACGTGACGGACGGCTCGGGGGGCTCTGTCGAAAACGGGGCGGCGACCGAGCCGCGAACCTGGGGCCGCTGGTTCGGACGTCCGGGCCGGAGCCTGACGCGGCGCCTGATCTGGCTGGCTTCCGCCTGGATCATGTTGGCCCTGGTGCTGACCGGCTGGGCCCTGACCAACCAGTACCAGGAATCGGCCCTGCGCCGGCTCGGCAACGTCCTCGGCGACACGATCGACGAGGTCGTCCTCGCCTCCAATGCGCGCGCGGACGGCTCGCTGACCGTCAGCGAGGTCAAGGACGAACGCACCCTGCGGCCCCTGTCCGGCAAGTACTGGGCGGTCGCCGAGCCCGGCCCGGACGGCCGGTTGCGCGTCCTCGTCCGCTCGCCGTCGCTGGCGGGAGAGAGCCTGACCATCCCGGAGGAACTGCCCGAGCGTCTCGCCGCCGCGCGGGGCGCGACGATCAGCTACAACGACCCCGACGGCCTGCGCCCGGGCGGCGAGGGCCCGCTGGGCGTGCCCCTTCGCGTGGCCGCCAGCATGAAGCAGTTGCCGGGCCGAACCGAACCGGTGGTGTTTCTGGCCGGCATCGACCGGTCCAATATCGACCGCGACACCCAGCAATTCGCCACCTTCACCTGGACGGCCCTGCTGATCCTCGGCCTCGGCCTGGTCATCGCCGTCTTCCTCCAGGTCCAGATCGGCCTGCGTCCGCTCTACGCCCTG
Source organism: Brevundimonas sp. (assembly GCF_036402095.1). GTDB lineage: Bacteria > Pseudomonadota > Alphaproteobacteria > Caulobacterales > Caulobacteraceae > Brevundimonas. Next base: position 10,905 of record NZ_DASWTO010000028.1, read on the forward strand.
CGGAACGAGATCGCCGACGTCCGCAAGGGCAAGGCGGCGCGGATCGCCCGCAGCTATCCCCTCGAGATCCAGCCCCTGGCGGAGCAGGTCAACCGCCTGCTGGACCACAATCAGGAGACGGTCGAGCGCCAGCGCACCCACGTCGGCAACCTGGCCCACGCCCTGAAGACGCCCCTCTCCGTCATGCTGGCCGAAGCCGGGACGCAGAAGGGCCCGCTGCCGGATATGGTGCGCCGCCAGACCGAGGTCATGAAGGCCCAGGTCGATCACCATCTGCGCCGGGCCCGCGCCGCCGCCCGGGCGCAGATGCTCGGCGAGATCACCCCCGTCGCCGAAGTGCTCGACGAGATGGCGGTGATGCTGGAGCGGGTGTTCGAGACCAAGGGCGTGGTCATCGACTGGCGCGCGCCCGACGAGCTGGCCTTCCGCGGCGAACGGCAGGACCTGCAGGAACTGCTCGGCAATCTGCTCGAGAACGCCTGCAAATGGGCGAAGCGGAGGGTCCGCGTCTCCGCCGGGGCGACCGGTCTGGGCCAGATGGTGGTGGTGGTCGAGGATGACGGCCCGGGATTGCCCGAGGAGCAGCGCGAGGCCGCCCTGCTGCGCGGAGCCCGCATGGACGAAACGACGCCGGGCTCGGGCCTCGGCCTGTCGATCGTGGTCGAGTTGACCCGCGCCTATGGCGGCCGGATTTCCCTGTCGGACAGCGATCTCGGCGGTCTCAAGGCGGTGCTCGAACTGCCCTCGGCCGAGGCCTGAAACCCGGTCGGATAGCGGATATTAACCCCGCGGGGGCAGCATGCCCGCGGCTGGACGATTGACCGGTCGCGAGGTGTATGAATGTCGGGGCTGTCTGTCGCCCATCGCGTCGCCCTGGCTGCTCTGATCGAGCAGGCGCCCGACGACATGCTGGTGAAGCTGTCGTCGGTGGCCGTCGCCCTGCCCGGAGCCCGGGCGCAGGAGCTCGGCGACATGCTGGCGGACGAAGTCCGTGACCGGACCCGCCGCCGCCTCGTCATGGCGCCCTTGCTGCCCATGTTCAGGCCGCGGGCCGACGGCGTGGAGGCCATGACCTTTCCCGCCGCCGTCCTGCCGCGTCTGTGGAAGGCCGGATCGACGCGCGAGCCGGCCCTGTTGCCACGACTGGACCGCGAGGGCCCGGACGCCGTGGCCGTCTGCGACCGCATCTGCCTCGCCGCCGCCGCCGCGGTGCGCGATCGCCCCGACCTGATCTGGCCCGCCGATCTGGAGCCCGGTCGACGCGAACGCGGCCTGGCCGATCTCGCCGCCTGCCTCGACCTCGCCCATCTGGCCCGGCGCGGCCTGCCGTCTCTCGAAGTCTGGCTGAAGCGCCCCGACGGCGATCAGATCGCCGAACTTCGCCTGCTCCTCAAGGACTGCGCCGGCGTGCACCTCGACGGCGCGCAACGCGTGCTGGAGATGCTGTTCTCGCATCTCGACGACGCCGTCCTGATCCTGCGCATCATCACCCAGAGCTCCTGCTCCTCCGGCCGCGAGGGCTTTCTCAGCGCGTCGGAACTGTCGGGCTTCATCGAGCGGCTGATCGTGGGCGTCGACACGCGCGTGGCGCGGATCGGGGCCTTCCGGCCGGGTTCGGATCTGGCCACGGTCGATCCGGTCATCGAGGACCTGACCTGGTGCGCCAACGTCCTCAATGAGCTGGACGTCACGCTGACCCTCAATCCGCTCAGCGTCTGGGGCAAGTCGGTGCGCGACGCCCGTGTCAGCATCGCCGGCCAGCTGTCGGCCTTCCTGCGCGCCGCCGACCGGGCTGTGGATCGCGCCCTTCCGCTTGAGCGGGTGCAGATTTCCGGGCGGATGACGCGCAAGGCGCCCCAGCTGACCGCCCCGATCGAGGGCGAAACGGTGCAGGCGGCGCGGAACCTGCTCAAACTGGTCGGGGCGGTGCGCGGCCCGGCCTCGACCTTCGGCGCCGAATCCGACCGCAAGAAGCTGGTGGAATCCCTTACGGATCGCCTGGGCGACTACGCCGACCAGGCCCTGCTGCTGATCAACGACGGCGAGGCGGCCGATGAAGCCAACGCCCTGCGGCTGGTGGAACTGGCCGCGCGCTGCCTCGACCTGATCGACGCCAGGGACGCCGCCCGCACGGTGCGTCGTCGCGCCGCGGTCGCCGGGGCGGGCAAGGGCGGATCGAGGCCCTCGTCGCGGGCCGCCTGATCGGCTACATCGCCCGGCGATGACGATGTTCTGGATCATGACGGCGCTGCTGGCGGCCCTCGCGGGCCTGCTGGTGCTGGCGGGCGCGCGGCGCGGCGCGGACACAGGCGAGGTGGTGAACGCCGCCACCGCCTCCGCCGAGCTGTCGGAACTGGATCGGCTGAAGGCGCGCGGCCTGCTGGACGAGGCGGGCTGGACGGCCGCCCGCGCCGAGGCGGGACGCCGGATCCTCTCGGCCCGGCGCGACGCCGCTCCCGTTCAGCCGGGCGCCCGGGACCGGTTCTGGGTGCTGGGGGGCGTCGCCGTGACGGTCGCCGCGGCGATCGGACTGTACCTCGCCGCAGGCGCGCCGGGCTTGCCGGATCAGGCCTATGAGCGCCGGGTCGACGAATGGGCCGGGCAACTGGATACTCTCCAGCCGCCGCAGATCGCGGCGGTGGTGGCGCGCGTCGTGGAGGAACGGCCGGATGATCACCAGGCCCTCGCCATGCTCGGCGCCGCCCGCGCCCAGGCCGGCGATCCTGTCGGCGCCGCCTCGGCCTTCCGGCGCGCCGTAGCCGTGCGGCCCGACGATGCGCAGAGCTGGGCCCGGCTGGGAGAGGTCCTCGTGCGCGCCAACCAGGGCGTGGTCGACGGCGACGCCGAGGCGGCCTTCCGGCAAGCGCTCAGGCTGGATCCCAACCAGGGCGGGGCGCGCTACTTTCTCGGCGAGGCCGCCCTGGCGCGGGGGGATCCGGCAACCGCGCGCGAGATGTGGCTGCCGCTGATCGCCGCGCTGGATCCGCGGGACCCCGACCGCGCCGCGCTGGAAGCCCGTCTGCCATTAGCCGGAGCCGACCGATGAGCTGGCTCCCGAAATCGCCGAAGGCGCGCCGCCGGCTGTGGGTCGTGGCCGCCGTGGCGCCGGTGCTGGCGCTGGCGGTGGGCCTGTCCCTGTACGCCATGCGGGACAGCGTCACCTTCTTCTTCTCGCCTTCCGAAGCCACGCCCGAGAAGGCGCCTCCCGGCCGGGTGGTGCGTCTCGGCGGACTGGTCGAGACCGGCAGCGTCGTTCATGACGGCTCCGGCCAGGTCGCCTTCGTGGTGACCGACACCGTGGCGACGACGCGGGTGATCTATCGCGGCGACCTGCCCGACCTGTTCCGCGAAGGGCAGGGGGTGGTGGCCCAGGGCGCCTTCCTGCCCGACCGCACGTTCCGCGCCACCCAGGTGCTGGCCAAGCACGACGAGAACTACATGCCGCGCGAAGTGGCCGACAGCCTCAAGGCCAAGGGCGAGTGGCGGCCCGCCGCCGGGACGCCTGGCTCGTGATCGTCGAAACCGGCGCCTTCGCCCTCATCCTCGCCCTGGCGCTCGCGGCCCTGCAGACCGGCATGGCCGTGGCAGGACGCCTCCGGCGCAGCCCGGTGCTGGCGGGCGCCGCCGAGGGCGCCGCGATCGCGTCCGCCTTCGCCGTGGCCGTAGCCTTCGCGACCCTGATTTTCGCCTTCGCCACCTCGGATTTCTCGGTCGCCAACGTCGCGGCCAACAGCCACACCGACAAGCCGATGCTGTACAAGGTGGCCGGCGCCTGGGGCAGCCACGAGGGCTCGCTGGTGCTCTGGTGCTTGGTGCTGACCGGCTTCGGCGCGGTCCTCGCCCGGGCCCGCAATCTGCCGTTCGGACTCAAGACCTCCGCCGTGGCGGCGCAGGGCCTGCTCGGCGTGCTGTTCCTCGCCTTCGCCGTCTTCACCTCCAGCCCGTTCGCGCGGCTGAATCCGGCCCCGTTCCAGGGCGCGTCTCTGAACCCGCTGCTGCAGGACCCGGCGCTCGCCTTCCATCCACCCTTCCTCTACGCCGGCTACGTCGGCTTCTCGGTCTGCTTCTCCCTGGCCGTGGCCGCCCTCGTCGAGGGGCGGGCCAATTCCGCCTTCTGGCCGGCCTGGGGCCGCTGGGTGCGGCCGTGGGCGCTGGCCAGCTGGGCCTTCCTGACCGTGGGCATCACCCTCGGGGCGTTCTGGGCCTACTACGAACTGGGCTGGGGCGGCTGGTGGTTCTGGGATCCGGTCGAGAACGCCAGCTTCATGCCGTGGCTGGCCGGCGCGGCCCTGCTGCACTCGGCGGTGGTCACCGAGCGGCGCGGCGCTCTGGCCGGCTGGACCACCTTCCTGGCCCTGCTGGCCTTCACCTTCTCGATGCTCGGCGCCTTCCTCGTCCGCTCGGGGGTGCTGACCAGCGTCCACGCCTTCGCCGTCGATCCCCAGCGCGGCCTGATGCTGCTGGCCATTCTCGGCGGCACGGCGGGCCTGGCCTTCGCCCTGTTCGCCTGGCGCGCGCCGCAGCTGAAGGGCGGCGGCATGTTCGCGCCGGTCAGCCGCGAGGGCGCGCTGGTGCTCAACAACCTGTTCCTGACCGCGGCCTGCGCCACCGTCCTGCTCGGCACCCTCTATCCGCTGATCCTCGAGGCCGCGAACGGCTCGACCATCTCGGTCGGTCCGCCCTATTTCGCCCTGACCTTCGTGCCGCTGATGGCCGCGGCCTTCATCATCCTGCCGGCCGGGCCGCTGCTGGCGTGGAAGCGCGGCGACCTGACGGGCGTGATGCAGCGCCTGGCCGTCGCGGCCGGCCTTGCGATCCTGCTGGCGTTCGCCGGCTGGCTGATGTTCGAGCCGCGTAAGGCCCTGTCTGCGGCGGGAATCGGCCTCGGCGCCTGGCTGATACTCGGCGCGCTCGCCGAGGTCGCCGAACGCACCCGCCTGTTCCGCGTCTCCGTGGGCGAGACCCTTCGCCGGGCCGGCGGCCTGCCGCTCGGCGCCTGGGGCACGACCCTGGCCCACGCCGGGCTGGGAGTCTTCGTGCTCGGGGCGGTGGTCGAGACCGGCTACCGCGTCGAGGCGGCGCGTCCGCTCGCCGTCGGCGACGTCATCGAAGCCGGTCCCTGGACCGTGCGGCTGGACAAGGTCGGCATCGTTGAAGGCCCGAACTACCTCGCCGAGCAGGGGCGGCTGACCGTCACCCTTCGCTCCGGGGCCGCGCCGCACGAGGTGACCGCCGAGCGCCGCTTCTTCCCCGCCGGAGGGCAGACCACGACCGAGGTCGGCCTCGATTTCCGCGGGCTGGACGACGTCTATGTGGTGCTGGGCGAGCGCGGACGGACCGCGGCGGGCGCCCCCGCCTGGAACGTACGCGTGTGGTGGAATCCGTGGGCGCGGCTGATCTTCCTCGGCCCGGCCATCATGGCGGTCGGCGGCGTCCTGTCGCTGCTGGACCGCCGGTTGCGTCTCGGCGTGGGCAAGCGCGAGGCCGGAGCATGAAGCGGCCCCTTCTCATCGTTGTGGCGGCCATCGGCCTTGTCGCAGGCTCCGCGGCGTCCCAGGAGCCGCCGCCTGCGCCGGACCGGGCGCTGCCCGACGCGGCCCAGGAGGCGCGGGCCCAGGCGCTGTTCGAGGGCATCCGTTGCGTCGTCTGCCAGCACGAGGCCATCGCCGACAGTCCCGCCGTCATCGCCGCCGACATGCGCGGCCTGGTGCGGGAACAGATCGCCGCCGGCCGCTCGGACGCCGAGATCAGACAGGATCTGGTCCGCCGCTACGGCGATTTCGTGCTGTTCAAGCCACCGGTCCGACTCGCCACTTGGCTGCTCTGGTTTGGCCCGGTCGGCCTGATGCTGGCCGTCGCCGCGGGCCTGCTGCTGACGGCGCGCCGCCGTCGGAGCGAGAGCGAGGCCCTGTCGCCGGAGGAGGAGGCTCGTCTCGCCGATATCATGGCGGAGGCGGACCTTCGCCCCGATCCTGACGCAAAGCCGTCTGACCACTGAGGCCCCGGCGAACCTATCCTCGCGTCACGGCGTTGGCGGTGGGAGCCGCGGACCTATATTGACGGACTGACCGGGCGGCCGCCGCCCGATGAGAGGATCGTACGAACCCGATGATGAAGCGTAAGGAATTCATGCTGGGGGCCACGTTCGGCCTGGTTCTCGCGGCCGGCGCGACCGCCGGCGGCGTCATCGACTGGCCGACCGCCAATGCGGGTCCGGTCGCCGGCGTCTCCGGCCGCCTCGCCCCGAACGCCGGCCCCGGCGGCCTCTTCGCCCCCCCGCAGGGCGCGCCCCTCAGCTTCGCCGACATCTTCCAGCAGGTCGCCCCCGCGGTGGTGCAGATCGACGTGAAGACGCGGATCGAACGGCCCCGGGGCGGCATGGTCCAGGTGCCCGGCTTCCCGTTTCCCCTGCCCGCGCCCCAGCCCGAAGAGGGCGAGGAGGACGAGGGCATCACCGCGTCAGGGGCCGGCTCCGGCTTCTTCATCTCCGCCGACGGCTACATCGTCACCAACAACCACGTCGTCCAGGACGCGATCGAGATCACCGTCAAACTGGCGGACTCGCGCGAACTGACGGCGCGGGTGGTGGGCCGCGATGAATCCACCGACCTTGCCGTCATCAAGGTCGACGGCTCGGACTTCCCCTTCGTTTCCTTCGAGGAACAGGCCCAACCGCGAGTCGGCGACTGGGTGATCGCCGTCGGCAACCCTTTCGGCCTCGGCGGCACGGCCACGGCCGGAATCGTCTCCGGTCAGGGCCGCGGAGACATCGACAGCGCCTACGTCGATTACCTGCAGATCGACGCCGCCATCAACCGCGGCAACTCCGGCGGCCCGACCTTTGACATCTATGGCCGGGTCATCGGCGTCAACACGGCCATCTTCTCCGACTCCGCCACGGGCGGATCGGTGGGCATCGGCTTCGCGATCCCCGCCTCCATCGCCAAGCCCATCACCGAGCGTCTGATGCGCGGGGAATCCATCGCACGCGGCTACGTCGGCGTCGGCATCAGCGATCTGAGCCGCGAAGCAACCGCGGCCTTTGGACTGGAGCCCGGGACGAAGGTGGCCTTCATCGGTGAGGTCACACCTGGAGGACCGGCGGAGGCTGCGGGACTTCAGGTCGGCGATGTCGTCACCCGGCTGAATGGCCAACCTATCCGCGGCCGCACGGATTTGACGCGTCGCATCGCCCAGGCGAGGCCCGGCGAAACCGTCCGGCTTGAAATCATTCGCGACGGACGCCGCCAGACCGTGAGCATTCGGGCGGGAGCCCGGCCGCCCGAATCGGAGCTGAACGCCAGCCGCAACGGGCCGGACGGTCCGAACGGACCTCTCCAGCCCCAGGCCGGCGAGGAAGCGGGAGGACTGACGGTCGTACCGATGTCGGAGGCCGTTCGCAGACGCTATTCGATCCCTGACAATGTTGATGGGCTGGTGGTCACCACCGCCCGCACCATCGGCGAACTTCGCTTCCAGCCGGGATATGTGATCCGCCGCAGCGCCACCGGAACGATCCGGACTCCCGAAGACCTGCGCGCGGCGGTCAGCGCAGCGCGGCGGGCCAACCGGCCGGGGGTCTACCTGATCGTCTGGACGCCCCAGCAGGGCAGCGTGCCGGTGGTCCTGCCGTTCCCCGATCCTGAATAAGCCTTAACTGCCCCCATCGCCGCCGATGCGCTACCATCGGCGGCGATTCTGCATCCGGAGGGGTCTTTCCATGCGTATTCTGGTGGTCGAGGACGACGCCGAGGCCGCGACCGCCATGGTCCGCGGGCTGACCGAGGCCGGTCACGAACCGACCCACGCCGTCGACGGCGCCTTCGGTTTGCTGGAAGCGCAGAAGGGCGGCTACGACGTCTATGTCGTCGACCGCATGATGCCCCGTCTCGACGGCATCGGCATGGTCGAGACCCTGCGCAAGGACGGCGACCAGACCCCGGTCCTGTTCCTGTCCGCGCTCGGCGAGGTCGACGACCGCGTCGCCGGCCTCAAGGCCGGAGCCGACGACTATCTGGTCAAGCCCTACGCCTTCTCCGAGCTGATCGCCCGCGTCGAGGCCCTGTCGCGCCGTCGCGAGACCGGCTCGGTCGCCACCATGCTCAAGGTCGGCGACCTCGAGATGAACCTGATCGCCCGCACCGTGCACCGCGCCGGCAAGGAGATCGACCTGCAGCCGCGCGAATTCCAGCTGCTGGAGTTCCTGATGCGCCACGCCGGCCAGTCGGTGACCCGCACCATGCTGCTCGAGAAGGTCTGGGAATACCACTTCGACCCCCAGACCAACGTCATCGACGTTCATATCAGCCGCCTGCGCGCCAAGATCGACAAGGGCTTCGACCACGCCATGCTGCAGACCGTGCGCGGCGCGGGGTATCGGCTGGAGGCCTGACGTCCGCGCCATGCGGCTCCCGTCCCTCCTTCGCCGCACGCCGTTCCGGCTGACGCTGCTGTTCCTCGCCCTGTTCGCGGCGGCGGCCAGCGCCATTCTCGCCTATGTCTATTTCGCCTCGGCGGCCGAGGCGCGGGTCAATGCCGACCGCGAGGTGCGCGGCGAGCTGCAGGTGCTGACCGGCATCTACGGCGCCCGGGGCGTCGACGCCCTCAACGCGGCCCTTATCGACCGCGCCCTGACGCGCAGCGCCTTCGTCTATCTGCTGATGAATCCCGACGGCAGCCGGGTCACCGGCAGCCTCACCCAGTCCCCCATCGAGACCATGGAAGGTGACCGGCAGTGGATCACCTTTCCCCTCACAGAGACCGACGCCGAAGGCCGCGTGAGCCGGCCCCCGGCGCGGGGCGTGCAGGTCCGCCTGTCGGGCGGCGAGATGCTGTTCGTCGGCCGCTCGCTCGGAGACACCGAGGCCTATCTGGAGCGGCTGACCCAGGCGCTGTGGGGGGCCATGGGCATCGTCCTGCTGCTCGGCCTCGCCGGCGGCGTGCTGGTCAGCCGCAATCTCGAACGGTCGATGGGCCGGCTCAGCAAGGTCGTCACGGCGGTTCAGGAGGGCGACCTCAAGGCGCGGGCCCCGGTGCGCAACTCGGGCGATGAACTCGACGAGCTCGGCGCCGGGCTGAACACCATGCTCGACCGGCTGGAGGCCTCGATGGCCTCGATCCGGCATGCCGGCGACGCCATCGCCCACGACCTGCGCTCGCCCCTGACCCGCATGCGGGCCAAGCTGGAGGTGTCCCTGATCGACGCTGAGGCGGGCAAGATCACGGGCGTCGACGCCCTGCAGCTGGCGCTCGACGAGGCCGACAACCTGCTGAAGACCTTCAACACCGTGCTGGCCATCGCGCGGCTGCAGGCGGCGGCGGGCCGCACCCCGGACCCCCAGTTGTTCGACGCCGCGGACCTCGCCGCCGACATGGCCGAGCTCTACGAACCCGCCTCCGAGGACAAGGGGCTCGAGTTCTCGGCCGAGATCGAGCGCGGCCTGATGGTCGAGGCCAACCGGCCATTCCTCGCCCAGGCCCTCGCCAACGTCATCGACAACGCCATCAAATACACACCGCCGGGCGGCGCGGTGATGCTGCGGGCCCGCCGCCGGAGCTCCGGCGAGATAGAATTCTCCGTCACCGACACCGGCCCCGGCGTGCCTGAAACGGACCGGGAGCGGGTGCTCCAGCGATTCGTCCGGCTCGACAACAGCCGCACCGAGCCCGGCTCCGGCCTGGGGTTGTCGCTGGTGGGAGCCGTGCTCGAGGCCCACGGCGGCCGCGTCCAGCTGGACGAAGGCCCCGGGGAATACGGCGGCTTCGGCCCCGGGCTGCGCGTGGCCCTGGTCCTGCCGCCGGCGGAGTCAGCGTGAGCGACGCTCTCGCCCTCGCGCTCAAGCCGTGCGGGCCCATCGTTGACGCCGGGGCCGCCGATCGGGCCCGCGACCGTATCGCTGAAGCCGCGTCTGAAGGCGGCTGGCTCACCATGCTCGACGAGGCCTGGCGCGCCTTGGCGCCGGTGTTCGCCGCCTCGCCCTATCTCTTCGGGCTGGCGAGGCGCTGGCCCGACCGCCTCCGCGCCACGCTCGAGGAGGCGCCCGATGCGCGCCTGTGCGCCATCCTGGCGGCGACGGACGCCCTGACCGGCGGCGCCGATGAGCTGCGGGCGCCGCTGCGCCGCCTGAAGGGCGAGCTTCACCTGCTGACGGCGCTGGCGGACCTTGGCGGAGTCTGGGACCTCGATCAGGTCACCGGCGCCCTCAGCCGGTTCGCCGACGCATCCGCCAACGCCTCGCTGCGAGCCGTCGCCGCCGATCAGCGCGAACGCGGCAAGCTGGTCAGCCGGCCAGACGATCCCCGCGGCCCGGTCCCGGGTCTGTTCGGCCTCGCCATGGGCAAGCACGGGGCGTTCGAGCTCAACTATTCATCCGATATCGACATCAGCCTGTTCTGGGAGCCTGAGGCCCTGATCCCGGCGCTGGCCGAGGGCGTCGAGCCCCAGCGCTTCGTGGATCGTCTCGCCCAGGCGCTGGCGACCCTGATGCAGGAGCGGACCGGCGACGGCTACGTCTTCCGTGTCGACCTGCGCCTGCGCCCCGATCCGTCCTCGACCCCCCCGGTCGTCGCCGCCCCCACCGCCCTGGCCTACTACGAAAGCGTCGGCCAGAACTGGGAGCGCGCCGCCTTTATCAAGGCCCGCGCCGTGCTCGGCGACGTCGAGGCCGGGCGTGGCTTCCTGAAGGCGCTGGAGCCTTTCATCTGGCGCCGCAGCCTCGACTATCCCGCCATCCTCGACATCCAGTCGATCAAGCGGCAGATCCACGTCCACAAGACGGGCGAGGGCCTGGAGGCGGCGGGCGCCAATCTGAAGCTCGGCCGGGGCGGCATCCGCGAGATCGAATTCTTCGCCCAGACCCAGCAGCTGATCCTCGGCGGCCGCGATCCTGACCTGCGCAGCCCCCGCACGGTCGACGCCCTGGCGGCCCTGCGCGACGCCGGCCACGTCGCCGACGACGCCTGCGCCGAACTGACCGCGGCCTACGCCGACCTGCGCGGCCTCGAACATCGCGTGCAGATGCTGGAGGACGAGCAGACCCACAGCCTGCCGGTCGCGCCGGACGCGCGCGCCCGGGTCGCGGCCCTGGCCGGGGAGGGCGATCTCGCCGCCTTCGACGCCCGTACCGAGGCCCTGCTGGTCGGAGTCAACCGGCGCTACGGCGAACTGTTCGAAGGCGAGGAGGCGCTGTCGTCCCCCTACGGGTCGCTGGTGTTCACGGGCGTCGAGAACGACCCCGAGACCCTGGAGACGCTGGCCCGCATGGGCTTCTCCGATCCCGCGACCGTGGCCGACACGATCCGCAGCTGGCATCACGGGCGCATCCCCGCGACACGCACCGCGCGCGGCCGCGAACTGTTCACCCGGCTGGCGCCCCGCCTGCTGACGGCGCTGGCCGACACCGGCGCCGCCGACGCCGCCTTCCGCCGCTTCGCGGTGTTCTTCTCGGGGCTCAGCGGGGGCGTGCAGGTGCAGGCCCTGTTTCTGGCCCAGCCGAAGCTGTTCGAACTGGTGGTCGGCGTCATGGCCTTCGCTCCGCGGCTGGCGCGGACGCTGGGCCGCTATCCGGCGGCGCTCGACAGCATGCTCGACGCCCGTTTCAGCCGCAGCATCGAGGAAGACACCGGCGTGGTCGCCCAGATGGGGATCGAGGCTGCCGCCGCGCCCGACTTCGAGACGGCGATGAATGTCGTGCGGCGCGTCCATCGCGAGCAGATGTTCCGCATCGGCGTACAGACGCTGACCGGCCGCGCCGGGCCAGAGGAGGCGGGGCGCGCCTACACCACCCTGGCCGACGCCTGTGTGGACGCCCTGGCGCCGGCCGCCCTTGCCGAGACCGTCCGCCAGGGCGGGACCCTGTCCGGCGGCGCGGTGGCCGTCGTCGCCCTGGGCAAGGCCGGCTCGCGGGAAATGACCGCGAGTTCCGACCTCGACCTGATGACCGTCTACGACGCGCCGGACGACGCGGCGTCCGAGGGCAAGGGCTGGGCGCCCGCGGTCTTCTATTCCCGCTTCACCCAGCGGCTCATCGCGGCGCTCTCCGCGCACACGGCCGAGGGGGGGCTCTACGAGGTCGACATGCGGTTACGGCCAGGCGCCGCAAAGGGGCCGGTATCGCTGAGGCTGTCGGCGGTTGAGGACTATTACGCCGCCGAGGCGGACACCTGGGAGTTCATGGCCCTGACGCGGGCCCGCGTCGTCTGGGCCAGCAGTCCCGAATTCGGCGCCCGCACCGCCGCGAGGCTTGAGGCCATCCTGAGACGCCCGAGGCCGGGCGCGGACGTCGCCGCCGACGCCCGTCGCATGCGCGACCTGATGGCGCGCGAGCGCTCCGGACAGGGCGACTGGGACCTGAAACTGGTTCCGGGGGGGCAGGTCGACGCGGAGTTCGTCGCGCAGGTGCTCCAGCTCCGGCGCGCTGCGGCCGGCGAGCCCCTGACAGTCTCGACCCTCGCCGCCCTTTCGGACGATCCCGCCCTGGCTGAGGCCTGGCGTCTGCAGCAGGCGCTCAGCCAGGTGCTCGGTGCGGCGTTCGACGATCGGCCCGATCCGGCGCAGGAGCCTGAGGGCTTCCGCCGACGGCTGGCCGAGGCGGCGGGCTTCGATGATTTCGACGCGCTCAGGGCCGGGCTGGCCGGGACGCGAACCGCGGCCCGCGCCGCCTTCGAGAGCGTCCTGCCGCCCGTCGGCGACGGAGACTGATCTCCCGTCCGTTTGATCCTCCAGACAGGGACAGTCGGCCGCGTCGTGCGGCCATGGAGACATCGAGATGAGGAAGACCCTTCTTGCCGGCGGTCTGGCCGCCCTGGCTCTCGCCGCAGCCGGCGGCGCCGCCGTCGCGCAGCAGTCGCCGGAGCGGCCGCACGCCCGCGGCCTGCGCGCCGACGCCGATGGCGACCAGCGCCTCAGCCAGGCCGAGTTCGTCGGGCGGCGCATCGAGCGCCTGACCGCCGCCGACTCCGACCGCGACGGCTCCGTGACCCGCGACGAGATGCGCGCCGCCATTCAGGTCCGCGCCGCCGGCCGCGCCGACGCCCGTTTCGACCGCCTCGACGCCGACAACGACGGCTCGATCAGCAAGGCCGAGTTCGACGCCCGCCGCGACCACCGCGCCGGGATCCGCGCCGAACGGGGGCCGCGCCGGGCCCGCCACGCCCACGCCCGGCAGGCCCGTCGCGAGCACCGCATGGAAGCACGCGGCCCGATCGTGATCGCCGAAGCCCGGGCCCGGGCCGAATCCGCGTTCGCCCGCCTCGATGCGGATCGGGACGGCTACGTCACGGCGGCCGAGCGGCAGGTGGTCCGCGCCGACCGTCGCGAACAGCGCCGTGAGCGCATGCTCGAGCGCCGCGCGGCCCGTCAGGCGCGACAGGCGTCGCCTCCGGCCCCCGCTTCGGAGTAAGCAGATGGCGGGCGCGGCGGTCCTCGACCTCACCGGCCTTGACGCAACCTTCGCACGAGGCCGGATGGCGACCTTCGCCGACCCCGACGAGGATCTGGTGCGCCGCGTGGGTCAGGGCGACCCCGCGGCCGTCCAGGCCATGGTCGCGCGCAAGCTGCCGCGCATGCTGGCGCTCGCCCAACGCATGCTGGGCGACCCGGTCGAGGCCGAGGATGTCGCGCAGGAGGCCATGGTGCGGGCGTGGCGGCAGGCCCCGCGATGGGTGACCGGCAAGGCCAGGTTCGACACCTGGCTGCACCGGGTCGCCCTCAACCTCTGCTACGATCGTCTCAGGCGGCGGCGGGAGGTTCCCGCCGACAGCCTGCCGGACCGCAGCGACGAAGGCCCGGCGCCGGATCGCGGCCTGCTCGCCGCCGACGTCGGCGCGGCGGTCAACGGCGCGCTGGCCCGCTTGCCGGACCGGCAGCGCGAGGCCATCGTGCTGTGCCATTATCAGGAACTGTCGAACATCGAGGCCGCGGGGCTGATGGAGATCAGCATCGAGGCCCTGGAGAGCCTGCTGTCGCGCGGACGGCGGGCGTTGAGACTGGCCCTGGCCGAACATCGGCCGGGCGCCGAAGGAGTATGAACGTGATGACGGCGGAACGCTTCCTCGCCCTTGTGGCCGCCTACGGCGCCGATCGGCGGCGCTGGCCCGAAGGCGAACGCGCGGCGGCCGAGGCCTTCGCGTCGGCCCATGCGGAAATCGCCGGGCCGGCTCTCGGGGAGGCCGACGCGCTCGACGCGCTGCTGCATCGTTCGCCGACGCCGCAGGTGTCGACCGCGCTGCGCGACCGGGTGATCGCCGCCGCCGCCTCGGCCGGAGGTCGGGCCGGGCGCGCCGGCCGGCTGTGGGTCGACCGGCTGTCGCTGGCGTTCGGCGCCGGCTGGGCCGCGGCGGCCTGCGCGGGCGTGGTGGCGGGCGTGGTCATGACCGGTCACTTCGCCGCCGAGGCCGAGGCCGACGCCGTCCTGTATCAAGCCTCGCTGCTCGGCGTGGACGACACGGAGGTGCTCGGTTGAACGCCAGGACCCTCAAGATCGCCCTCGCCGTCTCGGTGGCGCTGAACCTGTTCGCCCTGGCGGCCGGCGCGACGCTGCTGGTCGGCCGCGCCGACGTCGAGCGCCGCATCGACGCCCGTCACCGGCCCCCCCGCGACCGCCCCTTCATGGCCGTGGTCGAGGGGCTCGATCCGGCCGTGCGCGACCGCGTGCGCGAGACCCTGCGCGCCTCGGCCCGGGCGGCCCGGCCCGACTTCGAGGAAACCCGGCTGAAACGGCGTCAGGCGACGGCGCTGGCCCGGTCCGCCGACTTCGATCCCGCCGAGGTCTCCGCCCTGCTGGAACAGTCGCGCGCTGCCGAACTGCGGGGCCGGGCCCGGCTCGAGGCGGACGCCGTCGCGGTGCTGGCGACCCTGGAACCGGACGATCGCGCCGCCCTGTCGGAAATTCTCACCCGCCGCGGCCGCACCGTGGTTCGCGACAAGAGCGACCGCCGGACCCGCTGACGGGCCGTTCAGGCCGCCCGCGCCTGCCGTTCGGCCGGTCGGGCCGGTCGGCGCATCGGCAGGTCGAAGCTGACCGTGGTGCCGCGGCCGGGCTCGCTCTCCATCGTCATCGTACCGCCGTGCAGTTCGATCAGCGACTTGGTCAGGGCGAGGCCCAGACCCGTGCCTTGGTTGGTCTTGGAGTGCTGCCCCTCGACCTGTTCGAACGGCCGGGCGAGCCGCGTCAGATCCTCGGCGGCGATGCCGATGCCGGTGTCGGTGACGGCGATGCGCACCCGGTCGTCGTCCTCGCGCGACAGGGCCACGACGATGTCGCCGCCCTCGGGGGTGAATTTCACCGCATTTGAGAGCAGGTTCAGCACCACCTGCTTCAGGCCACGGTGATCGGCCTCGATGGTGGGCAGGTCGGGCGCGTCGACCAGCAACTTCAGCCCGGCCTCCTCGACCCGTCCGCGCATCAGCCGCGCCGCGTCGTCGACGATCTCCTTCAGCGACACCGCCTCATAGTGCAGCGTCAGCTTGCCGGCCTCGATCTTGGCCATGTCGAGGATGTCGTTGATCAGGCTGAGTAGATGCTGACCCGACCGCAGGATGTCGGCGGCGTAGCCCTTGTAGCGGGGGTCGCCCAGCGGCCCGAACATCTCCCCGGCCATGATTTCCGAGAAGCCGTTGATGGCGTTCAGCGGCGTGCGAAGCTCGTGGCTCATATTGGCGAGGAATTCCGACTTGGCCTGGTTCGCCGCCTCGGCCCGGGTCATGGCGACCTCGTACTTGCGCGCCAGCAGCGAAAGTTTCTCCTCGCGATCCTCCAGTTCGGTGATGGTCACGTGCAGCCGCTCGGTGGCGCGCTGGCGTTCGGCCTCCTTGTGCTTGATGGCGGTGATGTCCGCCGCGGTGACAACGGAGCCGCCGTCAGAGGTGAAGCGTTCGACCAGCTGAAGCCAGCGGCCGTCATGCAGTTCGACCTCGCGGGCGCCGGCCCGGCCGCCGGGGGCGGGCTGGTCCGACTTGATCGCCAGGGCGGCGATCCGGTTCAGATCGGTCTTCAGGACACCCTTGCGCACCACGCCGGGCTCGAAATTGAAGGCGTCCTGGAAGGCCTGGTTGGACAGGATGAGCCGGCCCTGCCGGTCGAACAGGACGAAGGCGTCCGAGACGCTCTCGATGCCGTCGCGCAGCCGGCCCTCGGCGGCCTGGGCATGGGCCTTGGCGCGCCGCGCCTCGGTGGTGTCCAGGGCGATGCCGAGGATCGAGGTGAAACCGTCCTCGCCCCGCTCACCGCGCGCCTGCCCGCGGGCGTCGATCCAGCGGGCGCGTCCCTGGGCATCCGGCACCGGGAAGCTGACCTCGAACGCCCCGAAGGTCTCGGCCTGACGCAGGGCGTGCTCGACGGCGTTGCGGTAGCGCGGATGGATGCGTTCCATCATCACCTCCGCCGAGGTGACCCCGGTGCGCTCCAGTCCCATCAGATCGGCCATATAGTCCGACAGCAGTATCTGGCCGCTCTCGAGGTCCCAGTCCCAGACGCCGCATCGCGCCGCCTCGACCGCGCCCCGGAACCGCCGCTCCGAGGCGGCCCATTCGCGGCTGATCCCCGCCTCCTTGCGTTGCTGCAACAGTACCAGCAGCAGGACCAGCACGCCGATGATGAATGGCGCGGTCAGGACCCAGGCGTCGTCCATCAGCGCGCCGGCGCCGACGCTGACCGGCGTAGAGGCCACGGCGATCAGGCCCGTCTCGTCCACAGCCACTGTCGTGCGGCGCACGGCCCCGTCGTCCACGGGGAGGGTGGCCCCCTGACCCCGCCCGTCGGCCGGGGCCTCAGCCAGCGCCAGGGCCTCTCCAGCCCCGGATCCGCCCACCAGCAGGCTGCGGGGACCGGACAGCACCCACCGGTCTACCCCATCGGTGGGGCGCAGCGAGGGCAGGGGCGCGCGACCCACGAGCCGGTTGCCGTCGGCCAGGGTCCCGCTGACCAGCAGCGCCGAACCGTCCGCCGCCAGCCGGGGCTTGCCGGGCGCCGGCGCGAACGCGGCGGGCGCCGCGCCGGCGGCCGCG
>NZ_DASWTO010000029.1:0-1799 GCF_036402095.1 Brevundimonas sp.
GCGGCGTCCTTTACTCCGGTGCGCTGATCAGCAAGCTTCGGGGCCGCTACGAGAGAGTGTCCCCCATGCGCCTGATCCTGACCGCCCTGCTCTGCCTGGCCCTGCCGGGCGCCGTCCTGGCCCAGGCCACACCCGCCGAACAGGCGATGATGCGGACGGTCGAGGCCGAGCATGACCGGCATGTGGCCCTGCTGGAGCGGCTGGTGAACCAGAACAGCGGGACGCTGAACCTGGCGGGGGTGCGGGCGACGGGGGAGATGGTCCGGGCCGAGCTGGAGCCGCTGGGGTTCGCAGTGCGCTGGATCGACATGGCCGAGACGGGACGCGCGGGGCATCTGGTGGCGACGCATCCGGGCCGCGGCCGCAACGTGCTGCTGATCGGCCATCTGGATACGGTGTTCGAGGCCGACAGCCCGTTCCAGACCTTCCAGCGCGGCGAGGGCGCGCGGGCCACGGGCCCCGGCATCGGCGACGACAAGGGCGGGGTGGTGGTGATCGTCGCCGCCCTGCGCGCGATGCAGGCGGCGGGAACGCTGGAGGACGCCAACGTCACGGTGGTGCTGACCGGCGACGAGGAGCGGATCGGGACGCCCGCGAGCGTGGCGCGGCGCGATCTGATCGAGGCCGGACGCGCGGCGGCCTTCGCGCTGGAGTTCGAGAACCTGGCCGTCGACGACGGGGCGGAGTTCGGCACGGTGGCGCGGCGCAGTTCGTCGAACTGGACCCTGACCGCCACCGGCCGGACGGGCCATTCCAGCGGCGTGTTCAACGACACGCTGGGATACGGGGCCATCTATGAGGTGGCGCGCATCCTCGACGGCTTCCGCCGCGAGCTGCCGGAGCCGAACCTGACCTACAATGTCGGGGTCATCGCCGGCGGGACCCCCGCGGAGATCGACGCCGAGGGATTCAACGTCACCGCCTCAGGCAAGACCAATATCGTCGCCTCGACGGCCATCGCGCGCGGGGATCTGCGCACCCTGACGGCCGAACAGGACGCCCGCGTCCGCGCCGGGATGCAGGCCATTGTCGCCGACCACCTGCCGCACACCAGCGCCGAACTGGTGTTCGGGGACGGCGGCTATCCGCCCATGGCCCCGACCGAGGGCAACCGGGCCCTGCTGGCCCGGCTGAACGCCGTCAACCGCGACCTCGGCCTGCCGGAGATGGCGGAATACGACCCGGCGAGGCGCGGGGCGGCCGACAGCGGCTTCGTGGCCGGGGATGTGGATACGCTGGGCGGGCTGGGCATCGCCGGCGGCGGCGCCCACGCCGAGGGCGAATGGGTCGATCTGGACAGTCTGGTGCGCCAGTCGCAACGGGCGGCGGTGCTGATTTCGCGGCTGAGTCTCGAGGGTCTGTGACTCACCCGTACATGTCGCCGAGGTAGACGCGGCGGACCTCGGGGTCGCGGATGACGTCCTCGGCCTTGCCCTCGAACAGGACGGCGCCGCCCGAGATGATCGAGGCGTGGTCGATGATCTCCAGCGTCTCGCGGACGTTGTGATCGGTGATCAGCACGCCGATGCCCTCGCCCGCCAGGTAGCGGATGACCTGGCGGATATCGGCGATGGCCAGCGGGTCGATGCCGGCGAAGGGCTCGTCGAGCAGCATGACGCTGGGGCGGCCGGCGAGGGCGCGGGCGATCTCGCAGCGGCGCCGCTCGCCGCCGGACAGGCCGGAGGCCGGGGCATGACGCAAGTGGTCGCTGCGCAGCTCTTCCAGCAGGCGGGAGGTCTCTTCGGCGATGGCCTGACGGCCGGTGTGGTGCAGTTCGACGACGGCGCGGACGTTCTGCT
>NZ_DASWTO010000030.1:0-9286 GCF_036402095.1 Brevundimonas sp.
CAGCTGGGGAACGGCGACCTGATCGGCATGGCGCTGGCCAGCCGCTGGGCCATGCACACCCGCGACGGCGACATGACCGGGGGCGACTATCCCGGCTGGCTGCCGGGGCTGTTCGCGGTCGGGACGAGCCAGCAGGCCAGCGCCGCCAATCTGGTCGACCGGCGCGGCGAGTGCGTCCACGCCGCCTGCCCGCACTACCGGACCTGTTTCGTCGAGAAGACCATCCGGGCGAGCCGCCGCGCCGATCTGGTGGTGGCCAACCATGCGCTGGTGATGACGCAGGCGGCCTTCGACGGGGCGCGGTCGGCGCGGGGGCTGAAGCAGGACGGCGAGACGGCGGCGCTGAAGCGGATCGTCTTCGACGAGGGCCACCATCTGTTCGACGCGGCGGACAGCGCCTTCTCCGCCTGTCTGTCGGGACAGGAGGCGGCCGAGCTGCGGCGCTGGATCCGGGGACCGGAAGGGCGCGGGCGGCGCGGGCGCGGCCTGGAGCAGCGGCTGGGCGACCTGTGCGCCGATAACGAGGCGGCGACGAAGGCGCTGCAGGAGGCGGTGCGGGCGGCGGCCCAGCTGCCCGGCGAGGGCGTGTCGGGGCGGATCGCGCCGGCCTCGGGCGAGGTCAATCCGGTGGGGCCGATCGAACGCTTCCTGCTGGCGGGGCTGGAGCAGCTGCGGGCGCGGACATCCGAGAACGCGTCGGGCAGCGGGGTCGAGTTCGGCATGGAGTGCGCGCTCAGGCCGGTGACCGATCCGGTGCTGGAGACGGCGCGGGAGGCGGCGCAGGCGCTGGCCGCGGTCGAGGCGCCGCTGCTGGCGCTGGCGCGGCATCTGGAGGACATCCTCGACGATGAGGCGGCGGAGCTGGACGGGTCGCAGCGGTCGCGGATCGAGGGCGCCTTGCGGGGGCTGGACCGGCGGGCGCGGATGACCCTGCCGGGATGGCGGTCGATGCTGGCGGCGCTGGAGGTCTCGTCGGACGAGCCGGACCCGGACTTCGTCGACTGGCTGTCGGCCGAGGCGGCCTTCGGAAGGATCATGGACGTGGCGCTGCGGCGGCACTGGATCGATCCGACCGTGCCGCTGGAGGCGGCGGTGATCATGCCGGCGCACGGGGTGCTGGTGACCAGCGCGACCCTGTCCGATCCGAACTCCGGCAGCGAGGGGGGCGATCCCTTCGACATGGCCCGGCTGCGGACCGGCTCGGCGCGGCTGATCGAGCCGGCGCGGACGCTGAAGGTGGAGAGCCCGTTCGACTACGCGGCCAACGCCCGGGTCATCGTCGTCAACGATCTGATCAAGGACGACACGCGCCAGACGGCGGCGGCGATGCGGGAACTGTTCCTGGCGGCGGGCGGGGGCGGGCTGGGGCTGTTCACGGCGATCCGGCGGCTGAAGGCGGTCTATGAGCGGTTGGGGCCCGATCTGGCGAAGGCGGGACTCCCGCTCTACGCCCAGCATGTCGACCCGCTGGAAGTGGGGGCGCTGGTCGATGTGTTCCGGGCCGAGCAGGACAGCTGTCTGCTGGGCACCGACGCGGTGCGGGACGGAGTCGACGTGCCGGGGCGGTCGCTGCGCATCCTCGCCTTCGACCGGGTGCCGTGGCCGCGGCCGGACCTGTTGCACAAGGCGCGCCGGGCGCGGTTCGGCGGCGAGGGCGCGGGCGGCCGGAATTTCGACGATGCGCTGGCGCGGGCGAAGATGGCGCAGGCGTTCGGGCGGTTGATCCGCCGGGCCGACGACAAGGGGGTGTTCGTGATGCTGGACGCCGCGGCGCCGACCCGGCTGTTCGGCAGCCTGCCGCCCGGGACCGAGGTGCAGCGGATGGGGCTGGCCGAGGCCGTCGAGCTGGTCGGGGCGTTCCTGTCCTGAGGTCAGGCCTCGAAGGTGATCTCGACGCTGTCGGCGCTCTTGCGGGCCTCGCCGTGATAGACGGCCTCGACGTTGTTGCCGTCGGGATCGAGCAGGAAGGCGGCGTAGTAGCCGGGATGGTAGGGCCGTTCGCCGGGCGCGCCGTTGTCCACGCCGCCGGCCTGCAGACCCGCCCTGTGCCAGGCGTCGACCATGGCGCGGTCGCGGGCCTGGAAGGCGAGGTGGTGACGGCCGGTGAGCTTTCCCTGCGCCGCCTCGCTGTCGGCGGTGGAGATGAACAGCTCGTCGACCCAGAAATAGTCGTCGCCCTCGCCGCCGAGGGGCAGTTCGAGAACCTCGAACAGGGCGGTGTAGAACTTCCGGCTGGCCTCGAGGTCTCGCACGACCAGCTGGATGTGGTCGATCAGGCGGCCGCGATGCAGGCGCTGGGCTTCCATGGCGGTTCTCCCGTTCGCGCGACTCGAACGAACCGGTTTCGAAGGCGTTCCGACCGGGATCGGCCGCTTGACGCAGCCCGGCTTCGGAGCTTCACAGCCTCAAGCCCTCACCGGAGCCGCGATGACCCCTCCCCGCCATTCCCGCCGCGGCCTCGTGGTCCCGTTCGCGATCGTCGGCGTGCTGCTGGCGGCGTGGACGGGCTGGTGGTTCTATCTCGCCGGCCAGATCGAGACGCGGCTGGCGGCCCAGGAACAGGCGCTGCGCGAGGACGGGTGGCGCATCACGCACCGGCCGGTATCGGTGGGCGGCTGGCCGTTCCGGACGCGGGTGGCCTTTGCCGGGGCGGTGATCGTCGCCCCCTCGGGCCACGGCGTCTCCGCGCCCGAGCTGGTGGCCGAGGCCAACGCCTGGAACCCCGGCCACTGGGTGATCATCGCGCCCGACGGCCTGACCCTGGGCCGCACCGGCAAGGGCGAGATCGACATCGGCGGCGACGGGATCCGGATGAGTCTGAACCGCCTGCGCGACCGCTTCCCCGATCTGAGGGCCGAGCTGATCCGGCCGACCTTCACCCCGCGGCCGGGGGCCGAACCCTTTCCGATCGCCTCGGCCGAACACGTGCAGTTCGAGATGCGGCCGCATCTGACCGACGGCGTGGCGGCGACCGACGAGCTGGACGTGCTGTTCCGCCTGATCGAGGCGCGCGGCCGGCCGGGCGGCCCGGTCGAGGGCGCGGCCAGGTCCGGCCGGCTGAGCCTCGAGATCGAGGCGACCGTCGACCAGGCCAGCCGGCTGCGCGGCGTCGACAGCGCCGGGGTGTTCGCCAACTGGACCGCAGGCGGCGGGCGGTTCACCGCCGTCCGGGGCCGGCTGCAGGCCGGGGAGAGCAGCGCCCGCCTGTCGAGCGACGCCCTGTCGGCGCGCGGGGACGGGCGGCTGGAGGGACGGCTGGCCCTGACCGCCGAGCGGCCGGGCGAGGCGATGGCCGGACTGGCCGGGTCACGCTCGGGGGCGGTCAACCGGGTGGCCGCCGCCGGGGCCGCCGCCGCCGCCAGAGCCCAGGGCGACCGGCCGATGGACCTGGTGCTGCGCTTCAGCGACGGCCGCACCTGGCTGGGGCCGTTCGCCCTGGCCCCGGCGCCGAAGCTGTTCTGATGCTGCCGACCCCCGAGCCCGATCCGGAGCGGCAGGCGCTGGACCGCGCGGTGGCCGAGGCGGTGCGGGCGCGTCTCGCCGCCGGACCGCATCCGACGCCGGACGTGGAGGCCATCGCCCTGCGTCGTGCGCTGGCGGGCCTGACGCCGGCGGAGGCGGCCGCCACGCGATGCGTACTGGGCCGGCTCGACTCGGCGGCCGGGGCGGCGCTGACCGTCTGGGGCCCGGCCAGCCAGGTCCTGGCCTCGGACCGGTTCGGCCTGACGGCGCGGATGGCGACGACGCCCGAGGCGGCCCTGGCCGCGGCCCGCAAGGGCGGGCGGGCGCTGATGGATCTGACCGGCGCCTCCGCCTGGTGGGGGCGGCTGCTGGCCGAGCCGCGCCTGCGGGTGACGGGCGCCCTGCCGGACCACGGCCACGGCCTGCCTCGCGCCCTGCTGGTCCAGCCGGCCGATCCGGGGCCGACCGGCGACGACCGCACCTTCTGGGTCACCGACAGTCCGTGGACGGACGCCCGCATCGTGCGCGCGCTGGGAGAGGCGGGCCTCGCGGCCGATCCGCTGATCGCTGCGGGCGGGTTGAAGCTGTTCGTGCTGGCGGGCTATGTGCAGGCCGACGACGGGCGGCTGAACGGCGCGCCCGGCGACCTGAGCGGCGTCATCGGCGCCGCGCCCGTATTCTGACCTCGAGGACCCCGCCCATGACCGACGCGCCCGCGCCCCAGGGCCCCGCGCCCAAGCCCGGCATCCTCGACATCGCCCCCTATGTCGGCGGCAAGTCGCGCATCGAGGGCGTGGCCGAACCGATGAAGCTGTCGTCGAACGAGAACATGCTCGGCGCCGGCCAGAAGGCGCGCGAGGCCTATGAGGCGGCGGTCCGCAACATCCACATCTATCCGGACGGCCGGGCGACGAAGCTGCGCACGGCGGTGGCCGATCACCACGGGCTGGAGCCGGAGCGGCTGATCTTCGGCAACGGCTCGGACGAGGTCTTCGCCCTGCTGAACCAGTGCTATCTGACGCCGGGCGACAACATCGTCACCGGCCAGTACGGATTCCTCGCCTACCGCATCAGCGCCCTGGCCAACCAGGCCTCGGTCAAGCTGGCGCCCGAGCCGGAGTTCAAGGCCACGCCCGAGGCGCTGCTGGAACAGGTCGATGAGCGCACCCGCATCGTCTACGTCTCCAGCCCGTCGAACCCGACCGGCAGCTACAACACCGCCGAGGAAATCCGCCGCCTGCACGAGGGGCTGCGGCCGGACATTCTGCTGGTCATCGACGAGGCCTATGCCGAATACGTCACCGAGCCGGACTGGGAGACCAGCTTCGGCCTGGCCCGCGACAGCGAGAACATCGTCGTCACGCGGACCTTTTCGAAGATTCACGGCCTCGGCGGGCTGCGCATCGGCTTCGGCTATGCGCCGCTGAAGGTCGCCGAGGCGGTCGACCGCATCCGCCTGCCGTTCAACGTCTCGGTCCCGGGCATCGAGGCCGCCGTCGCCGCCCTCGGCGACGAGGCGCACCAGCAGGCCTCGCGCGAACTGATCCACACCTGGCGGCCGCGCATGACACAGGCGATCCGCGGCTTCGGCTTCGACGTCCTGCCCAGCGCCGGCAATTTCGTGCTGGTCCGCTTCACGGACGAGAAGCGGAGCGCCGCGGCCGCCAACGACTACCTGAACTCGAAGGGCGTCATCGTGCGTCCCGTGGGCGGCTACGGCCTGCCGGACTGCCTGCGCATCACCATCGGCACCGAGGACCAGAACCGTGCGGTGCTGGACGCCCTCAGCGAGTTCGCCGCCCGCTGACGGCGGCTATCAGCCGCCCGAGGAACAGTTGGTCTGGGCGCAGGCGATGTAGCACTGGGTCCAGGCCGGTCCGCCGCCCGGATGCTGGGCGAAGCAGCGGTACTGACATTCGATGTAGCAGAGATCGTTCCGCCGCACCGGTCCGTCCGGAGCCTGGGCCGCGGTGGCCGTCGCCATGGCCGCGACGAGTACCGAGACGCTGAACAGCTTGCGCATTGAGAAACCCTCCATCCCGAAGCGGTAAGCAGAGCTTCGCCGATCCGGTTCCCGGGCAGGGTGGTTAACTCAGCTGCGGCGGAAAATCCGGCTGGCGACCAGGCCGGTGAAGGCGGCGAGCAGCACGCACAGAACGCCATATGTCCAGGGGCGGTTGTGCGCGAACTCGAAGATCTGGCGCTCGATGCCGACCTTTTCGACGGTCAGGGTCAGGTTGGAAACCGACACCGGCTCGCCGTCCTGGAACAGCCAGACCTCGGCGAAATACTGTCCGGTGGGAGCGACGGCGGGCAGGTCGATCCGGGCCCGGAACAGTCCCCGGTCGACGAACTCCACCCCGCCGGCGTCGGTGTCGTAGAGGGCGGCCGCCTCGCGCAGGCGAATGACCGCACGGCGCCAGTCGAGATAATCCTCGCCGAGACGGCTGACGACGACGTCGCGCACGCCGTAGCGGGTCACCGTGCGGCTCTCCTGCGGCGCGTCGATGCGCAGATGGTCGACGCCGACGCCGAGCCGCCGCAGCTGGCCGAAGTCGGCGATGTCGCCCAGGGGCCGCGTCGAGGCCGTCATGTAGAAGCCCGGCGCGCCCTCGAACAGCACGGGCCGGCTGTTCAGCCAGACGCCCATGTTGCGGGTCTTCTTGACCAGACGGACCGGGGCGTCGGGGCCGCGCACGACGACCACGACATCGGTGGGGGCGTCGGTGGGATTGAAGACGGCGCCGTACAGCACGATGGAGGCGCCGCGGAAGCTGGAATCGACCATGACCCGGGCGTCGGTCATCGCGGCGGCGACGCGCACCTGCCGGGTGGTCGCGGCCGAGCGTTCGGGCGCGGGAGCCGCCACGGCGGGCGGCGGGGGCGGCAGGGCGGCGATCATTCCGCCACCCCGGGCGCGAAGGCGAACAGGTCGGAGGGGCGGACGAACAGTTCGAGCCCCATCTGGATGCCGACGAGAAGCACAATGAGACCCAGCACCGCGCGCAGTTCCTCGGCGCGGAAGCGACCGGACCAGCGGGCGCCGTACTGGGCCCCGACCACCCCGCCGAGCAGCAGGATGGTCGACAGGACGATGTCGACCGTCTGGTTCCGCCCCGCCTGCAGGATGGTGGTCATGGCGGTGGTGACGATGATCTGGAACAGGCTGGTGCCGACCACCACGCTGGCCTTCATCCGCAGCACATAGAGCATGGCGGGCACGAGGATGAAGCCGCCCCCCACGCCCATGATCGCCGACAGCACCCCCGCGAAGGCGCCGAGGGCGAACGGCGGAATGGCGCTGATATACAGGCCGGAGCGCGGGAACCGCATCCGCAATGGCAGGCCGTACAACCACAGCGGCCGGCGGCGTTCCTTGTGCGGCGTGACCTCGCCCCGGATGCGCCGCAGGATCTGCCCGAGGCTTTCGTAGAGCATCAGCGTGCCGATGGCGCCGAGGAACAGCAGATAGGACAGGGCGACGGCGAGATCGGCCTGACCGAGCAGGCGCAGATAGCGGAACAGCTCGACCCCGAGCAGCGCCCCGAGGACGCCGCCCGCCGCCATGACGCCGCCGATGCGGTAGTCGACGGCCTTCTGGCTCGTGTAGCTGATCACGCCCGAGGTCGAGGACGCCACGACGTGACTGGCCTGGCTGGCCACGGCGACGGCGGGCGGAATGCCGAGGAAGATCAGGATCGGGGCCATCAGGAAGCCGCCGCCGATGCCGAACAGTCCGGACACGAATCCGACCGTCGCTCCCAGCAGGACCAGGAGCGGCCAGTTCACCGAAACCTCGGCGATCGGCAGATAGATATCCAAAGGACGCGCCTTCGGCTGGAACTGAGGCTAGGCGCCGGAAAGGCGACGGTGAGAGTGTCCTAGACGCAAGCCGCGGCCACCGCCACCGCATGCGCCAGAAAGGCTAGATGACGCCGTCTCAGGCGAGCGGTTCCACCTGGAAGGCGTCCGCCGCAGCCCGGGCGGAGCCGCGCTCGGACGCCGGCATTCCGGCCCGCAGCCGCTCGACCGCCGCCTGGGCGTCGCCGTCGCCTGCCCGGGCGGCGATCAGGTACCATTTGTAAGCTTCGGACAGGTCGGGCTGGATGCCCTCGTCGCCGGTCTCGTACAGCTTGGCGACGTTGAACTGGCTGTCGACCAGACCGCTCTCGGCGGCCTTGCGCAGCCAGTTGAGCGCCTCGGCGCGATCCTGCGCCCCGCCGACTCCGTCGAACAGGTACATGCCATAGGCGTGCATGCCGCGCGCGTCGCCGCTGTCGGCCGCCCGGCGCGCCCACACCCGCGCTTCGCGCGGGCTGGCCGTCAGGCCGGCGGCGCCTTCCTGATAGAGGCCGGCCAGATGCAACTGGGCCGGCGCATGACCCAGGCTCGCCGCCTGCTTCAGAAGGTCGATCCCGGTCGCATCGTCCGCGTCGATCCGTTCCAGGGACTGCTGGTACAGTTCGGCGCCCCGCGCGGGATCCAGCGGCGTGGCGTCGGCGGGCGTGGCCGCGAGCGCGGCGATCGGCTGGGCCTCAGGGTCCGGCGTCAGGCCGCCCATTCCCGGAATGTTCAGGCCGGCGCCGGTCAGTTCGCCAAAGGCGGCGGCCCCGCCGGCGGTCAGCAGCACCGCCACCGCCGAGGCGCCGAGCGCCTTGCGCACCGTGTCGCCGCCCTTTGAAGCCTGTTTGTCGAGCCGCTCCTGCAGCTTCGACTTGCCGCCGCGCTTGAGGCCGAAACCGGAGCGGGCCGGGGGCTCTTCCGGCGCGGCCATGGCGGCGCGGGCGGCGTCGATGGCCTGACGGGTCGACGAGGCGCGTCCCTGCGCCGCCGCGGCCCTCAGGGCGCGCGGATCGACGAAATCGGTCTCGCCCGCGAAATCCTCATGGCCGGCGTCGAAGGCCTGGGGGGCGGTCGCCGCCAGTGCGTCGGAGACGTCGGCGCCGCCGAAGCCCTGGCCGAACGACGGCTGAACCGCCGGCGCGGACTGGGCGAAGGACTGCGGCTGGGCGGGCGCGGCCTGCGGTACGGGTCCGAGCTCCTCGGCCAGAGACGCCTCCGGCATGCGGCTGCCGAACGGAGCGGACGGGGCGGCGTCGGCGGCGGGTCCGCGCATGACGGCGTCGAAGACGGTGTCGGCCGTCAGAACCTCGCCGCGCGCGCGGGGCTCCGGTTCGGGATCGGGCGGCGCGAGGTCGGCGGACCAGGCCTGCTGCTCGGCGAAGACGGGATCGTCATAGCCGGCGTCGGCGAAGGCGGGTTCGGCGAACGGGGCGTCGGGGAAGGCGGCGTCGGGGAAGGCCGCGGCGCGCCAGTCGGGCTGGGCCAGATCGGCCGAAGGGGCCGGGGCCGGCGCGGGTTCGGCGCGGCGGCCGATATTCTGGCGGGCCTCGGCGATCAGGGCGGCGGTGCGCTCCTCGGACAGGCGCATGCGTTCCGCCAGTTCGCCCGAGGCGCGGTCGTAATGCTGCTCGATGCGGCTGGAGCTGTCGACGAGGCGGCGGCCGATGTCTTCGAGCGCCTGCTGCGAGCGGCGCTCTGACTGGGCGATGCGCTCGCTCAGCCGGCCGGACATGCGGGTGATCTCGCCGCCCAGCTTCTCGTGGGCCACGGCGTGCCGGTCGTCGGCGGCGACCAGCCGCTGCTCCAGACCCTGGGCGAAGCGGCCCATGTCGGTCTCGACCTTGCGGGTCAGGGTCTCGCCCAGTTTCTCCAGACGGGCCGGGGCGTCGGCCTCGATCTGGCCGACGCGGCCGTTGAGATTCTGGGCGATGCGCAGGACCTCGCGACCCATGGCCTCGACGGCCTTGGCCGAGCGCTCCTC
>NZ_DASWTO010000031.1:0-1942 GCF_036402095.1 Brevundimonas sp.
TTGCGCCGCCGCGGGGAGGGCGAGGGCGAGCAGGGACGCGCCGGCGAGGGGCGCGAGGGAGCGGGCAGCCATGATGGCCTCCTGGAAGAATCTGGGTAGGCGCGGACGTGTATGGCCGCGCGTGGACGGTCTTCAGAGGAAACCGGGCCGCGGGGGATGCGGTTCAGGCGCCGGCCGTTCGCCGACCGGAAGCGCCGCCGGAGGCGCGGCCGTTCCGGGGCGCGGCGGACTGACCCGGGCCCGTACGGGCGAGCCGAGAGGCGTCGCCGCCACACAGGCGATGCAGCAGTCCATGACAGTCATCGCCTTGCCCGGCGCCGGCCGGGGCGACTCGGAGCCGGCATGATGCGTCGTTGTCTCATGACATGGCGGAGGCGACGGGGCGTCGGCCAGCGCGCGCGACGGGGCCGCGCCGGTCGTCAGCACCGCGAGGGCGCCGAGCAGCATCATCAGGGCCATCGCCAAACGCATGGCGGCAAACTAGGCGCTGCGCGCCTGTGCTTCAAGCCAGGCCGCCGGTGAGGTCGAGGCCCGGCGCTTCCGGCGGGCGGCCGTCCGGTGCGAGATCGAGCTGCATCAGGGTCACATCGAGCCAGCGCTCGAATTTCCAGCCGACCTGCCGGTAGACGCCGGCGTCACGGAAGCCCAGCGACCGGTGCAGGGCGATGGAGGCGGCGCTGGTGTCGCTGTCGCTGATGGCGCCGATGACGTGCCGCAGGCCCATGCCGCGCACCCGTCCGATCAGAGCCTCCAGCAGGGCCCGGCCTACGCCGTCGCCGCGCGCGGTCTCCTCGACATAGATCGAGCCCTCGACGCCGTAGCGATAGGCCGGGCGAGGGCGGAACGGCGAGGCATAGGCGTAGCCGGCGAAGACCCCGTCCAGTTCGGCGACCAGCCACGGCAGGTCGTGCCGCTTCACGGCGGCGAAACGGCCGGCCATCTCGTCCGGCGTCGGCGGGACCAGCTCGAATGTCGCGGTGCCGTTCAGCACCTCGCGCCCGTAGAGGGCGGCGATCCGTGGCAGGTCCGCTTCGGTCGCGTCGCGGATCGTCCGGCTCATCTGGTCAGTCCTGGCTTGCATCGAGTCAGCAACCGTCACTGGATTCGTCATCGACCTGTGATATCCTGGCGGCCGCTGTCGGGGGAGGCCACAGACGTGAAATCAAGCTTCGTTGCGGCGTTCGCCGCCGCCGCCGTATCGGCGCTCGCGCCGGGTCTGGCCGTCGCCCAGGTCAAGCCGAACAAGCTGGCTCCGGCCACGGTCGACATCCAGGTCTGCAATCAGAGCGGCCGCAACGGGACGGTCGCCGTCTCCTATGTCGAAGTCGGCACGGGCCAGTTCATCAACCGCGGCTGGTACGAGGTTGCGGACGGAACCTGCGAGAGCATCGTCAGCACCGACAACGCCAACTTCTACATGTACGGCGACACCCTGGACGGTTCGGGCCGGTCGTGGTCGGGCAATCACGCCCTGTGCGTCCAGTACCCCGGCCCCTACACCTTCTGGTCCGATGGCAGCGACACCTGCCCGGCCGGCTATGAGGTTCGCGACTTCGTGGCCATGCACGCCGACGAGGCCGGCACCTACACCTGGACCCTCGAACCCTGAGACAGGGCGCCGGGCGCCGTCAGGTCCGCTCCCAGCCCTTGTCGATCGCCCAGACCGCGAAGGCGTAGTCGTGGGCGACCTCCTTCAGAGAGTCGAACCGGCCCGAGGCGCCGCCGTGGCCGGCCTCCATATTGATCTTCAGCAGCACCGGCTTGCCCGAGGTCGTGGCCGGCCGCAGCTTCGCCACCCACTTCTCCGGCTCCCAATAGGTCACGCGCGGGTCTGACAGGCCGCCGGTGGCCAGCACGGCCGGATAGGCCTTCGCCTCGACCTGGTCGTAGGGGCTGTAGCTCATCATGTAGTCGTAGGCCTCGGGGTCCTCGATCGGATTGC
>NZ_DASWTO010000032.1:0-30910 GCF_036402095.1 Brevundimonas sp.
GTGCAGGGGCTGGCGGGGCGGGAGCTGTCCCTGATCGACGGGGACGACGACCTGAGCGTGATGGTGTTCCGGGCCGAGGGCGCGGGCGAGCCGGGCGCGAGCTATCTGTTCGACGCCAACCAGCAGAGCGTGAACCTGATCGGCCGGGAGTATCCGGGCCTGGCGCCGACGGACGTGTCCCAGGTCAGCGTGGTTCGCTACACGGCCGGCGACGGACGGGAGCTGATCGGCTACCTGACCACGCCGAACGGCCGGGAGGCGCGCAATCTTCCGCTGGTCGTGCTGCCGCATGGCGGGCCGGCCGCCCGGGACTACACCGGCTTCGACTACAAGCCCCAGGCGCTGGCCTCGCGAGGCTATGCCGTCTTCCAACCCCAGTTCCGGGGGTCCGACGGCTTCGGCGTCGAGTTGATGGAGGCGGGCTACGGCGAGTGGGGCCGCAAGATGCAGAGCGATCTGTCCGACGGGGTCAAATACCTGGCCGACGCCGGCGTCGTGGACCCGGCCAGGGTGTGCATCGTCGGCTCCAGCTACGGCGGCTACGCGGCCCTGGCCGGCATGACCCTCGACCAGGGCGTCTATCGCTGCGCCGTGGCGGTGTCGGGCGTTTCGGACCTGACGGCCTTCCTGGCGACCGAGCGTCGGCAGGGCGGCCGGGCGCGGTTCAACAGCGGCCTGCGCTACTGGCAGCGGTTCATGGGCGTGACCAGCGACGACGATCCGACGCTGGCCGAGCGCTCGCCGGCCCAGTTGGTGTCGCGGATCGAGGGGCCGGTGCTGCTGATCCATGGGCGCGAGGACACCGTGGTGCCGTTCGAGCAGAGCAAGATCATGGAAGAAGCCATGCGCCGCGCCGGCAAGGACGTGGAGCTGGTCGCCCTGGACGGCGAGGACCACCACATGAGCTTCCCGGCCACCCGCCGGCAGATGCTGACCGAGACGATCCGGTTCCTCGAGGAGCACAACCCGCCGCGCTAGGGAATCCCGGCGGGCCGGAAATGCTGATCCGGCTTGCCATTCCGGCCCGCTTCGACTAGAAGCCGCGCCTTCGCGTACCGAACCGCCGGGCGAACAGGCATGCCTGGGCGGTTCCTAATCAGGGTCTACCACCTCAAGGGCTCACGTAGTCCAAAGGGCGGCAGCCCGCTCAAAAGAGAGTGAAAATGCCGAAACTTAAGACGAAGTCGGGCGCCAAGAAGCGCTTCAAATTCACGGCGACTGGCAAGGTGAAGGCCGGCGTGGCGGGCAAGCGGCACCGCTTGATCAGCCACAACAGCAAATACATCCGCCAGAACCGCGGCACCTCGGTCATGGCCGACGCCGACGCCAAGAAGATCAAGTCCTACATGCCGTACGCCTGATCGGCGCGCGCAGACCTGACCTGATCTCCACACTGAATTTGAAAGGATAGCGACATGGCTCGCGTCAAACGGGGCGTAACGTCCCACGCCAAGCACAAGAAGGTTCTCAAGCAGGCGAAAGGCTTCTACGGCCGCCGCAAGAACACCATCCGCACCGCCAAGGCCGCGGTCGACCGCGCCGGGCAGTACGCCTACCGCGACCGCCGCACCAAGAAGCGCAACTTCCGCGCCCTGTGGATCCAGCGCATCAACGCCGCCGCCCGCCTGGAAGGCTTCACCTACTCGCAGTTCATCCACGGTCTCGGCGAAGCCGGCATCGAGCTGGACCGCAAGGTCCTGGCCGCGATGGCCGCCGACGAGGGCGCCTTCAAGGCCATCGCCGACAAGGTCCGGGACGCGCTGAAGGCCGCCTGAACCGTCTGACGACGATCGATTTCGAAACGCCCGCTCCGGTTCGTCCGGGGCGGGCGTTTTCGTTCCGGGGCAACCCCCGCCGTCCCCCGGCGTTGGACAAGCGTTGCCGCAGCGGCGGCACGTTCACCGCAAAGGGGGAGCCCTCATGTCCATCGCCAAAGTCACCGAAGTCACCGCCTCGTCCACCGTCAGCTTCGAGGACGCCCTGAAGCAGGGCATCGCCCGGGCTGACAAGACCCTCAACAAGATCGAGGGCGCCTGGATCCAGGAGCAGAAGGTGGTGGTCCGCAACGGCGAGATTGCCGAATACCGGGTCAATATGAAGGTCACCTTCGTCCTCGAGGACTGATCGCGTTCCGGCGAGGGCGGTTCAGCACGGCGGCGGGGTGACGAACGCGCTTCGTCCCGCTAGACGAAGCCCAGCATGACCGACCTCGCCCAGCTCGAACTCGACCTGATCAACGCCATCGGCGCCGCGGAGACCGCGGCGGCCGTCGAGGACCTGCGCGTGGCCGCCCTCGGCAAACAGGGCTCGATCTCCGGCCTGCTCAAGGGCATGGGGGCGATGAGCCCGGACGAGCGGCGCGAGCATGGGCCGATGATCAACGGCCTGCGCGACCGCGTCTCGTCCGCCCTCGCCGCCCGCAAGGCCGCGCTGGAGGCCGCCGAGCTCGACGCCCGCCTCAAGGCCGAGCACGTCGACCTGACCCTGCCCTCCCGCCCGCGTCGCAGGGGCGGGGTGCATCCGACCATGCAGGTGATGGACGAGATGATCGCCCTGTTCGCCGACATGGGCTTCGCGGTGGCCGAGGGCCCGGACATCGAGGACGACTTCCACAACTTCACCGCCCTGAACTTCCCGCCCAAGCATCCGGCGCGGGAGATGCACGACACCTTCTTCCTGACGCCCGATCCGGCGACCGGCGAGCGCAAGGTGCTGCGCACCCACACCAGCCCGGTGCAGGTGCGGACCATGATGTCGCAGAAGCCGCCGATCCGGATCATCGCCCCGGGCCGGACCTTCCGGAAGGACAGCGACGCCACCCACACGCCGATGTTCCACCAGGTCGAGGGCCTCGTCATCGACAAGGCCATCCACATGGGCCACCTGAAGTGGACGCTGGAGACCTTCGTCGCGCGCTTCTTCGAGGTCGACGACGTCGACGCCCGCTTCCGCCCGCACCACTTCCCGTTCACCGAGCCGTCGGCCGAGATGGATATCCGCTGCGACCGCTCGGGCGGCGAGCTGAAGCTGAACCAGGGCGACAGCTGGATGGAGATCCTGGGCTGCGGCATGGTTCATCCGAACGTGCTCGCGAACTGCGGCATCGACCCGGACGAATACCAGGGCTTCGCCTTCGGCATGGGCGTCGATCGTCTGGCCATGCTGAAATACGGCATCCCCGACCTGCGGCCGATGTTCGAGGCCGACACGCGGTGGCTGGCCCATTACGGCTTCTCGGCCTTCGCCGCCCCCAATCCCGCAAGCGGACTGTCCTGATGGCTGCCGACCAACCCTCCCCCTCGCCCGCGGGCCGCCGCACGGTGGACCCGCGCGCCGCCGCTTTCGACGGCGGCCATTTCGCCCTGTTCGATCTCTACCGCGCCCATCTTCAGGCAGGCGGCGGGGCGGTGATTGAGGGCCGCACCTTCACCGATTGCGTGATCGAGGGCCCGGCCGTGATGCTCGCCCTCCAGGGGGTTCATTTCGACGGCGTCAATTTCGGCCCCACCGGCGGCGACATGCGCAACATGCTGTTCCGGCCGATGAGCGGCGATATCGCCATCGGCGCCATCCCGGTGCGCGACTGCACCTTCCGCAACTGCCGCTTCCAGACCCTCGGCATCACCGGAAGCGAAGACCTGCTGCGGATGCTGGTCGAGCAGGTCGCGATCGCCGGCTGACCAGACCTGAAAATCGAAAGACCTCACGCCATGACCGACGAAACCCCGCGCCCCGATCCGACCATGTCGGCCGAAGAAGCCGCCGGCCGCGCGCTGGTGGCCAGGACGACCTTCGCCAAGGAAGCCGTCTGGCTGCCGTCCCTCGCGGTTCAGCACTGGAACGCGGGACAGATGTTCATCGACGGCAAGACCTTCACCGACTGCGTCATCGAGGGCCCGGCGGTGATGGCCGTGATGAACGGCACGGTGTTCGAAAGCTGCGCCATGGGCACGGCCTCCGACATGCGGACCCTGCTCTATCGCCCGCTCGGCGAGACGAAGATGGCCGGCGTGATCGGCATGTCCAACTGCCGCTTCATCCAGTGCCGCTTCGTCCAGGTCGGTTTCACCGGCACGGATCAGCTGCTGGACGAGCTTGAGGCCGGGATCAAACCGCGGTCGGGCATCGAGGCCTCGTCGGAGCCGTCGGCGTGAAATTCACCCTCTCCTGGCTGAAGGACCATCTCGACACGGAGGCCGAGGTCGCCGCCGTGGCCGACGCCATGACCATGGCCGGTCTGGAGGTCGAGGAGGTCCACGACCCTGTCGCCGCGCTGGCTCCGTTCACCGTGGCCAGGATCGTCTCGGCCGAACGTCACCCGAACGCGGACCGGCTGCAGGTCTGCCAGGTCGACACTGTCGACGGGCCGAAGGAGATCGTCTGCGGGGCGCCCAACGCCCGCGCCGGCCTGACCACCATCTACGCCCCCATCGGCGCCTTCGTGCCGGGGCTGGGCGTCACCCTGGTCGAGAAGCCGGTGCGCGGCGTGGTCTCGCACGGCATGCTGTGCTCGGCCTCGGAGCTTGAACTGGCGGGCGAGAGCGACGGCATCCTCGAACTGGCCGACGATCTGAGCGTCGGAACCCCGGCCGCCGGCGTGTTCGGGGCCGAGCCGGTGATCGATTTCGAAGTCACCCCCAACCGCGCCGACTGGCTGGGCGTAGCCGGCATCGCGCGCGACCTCGCCGCCGCCAGTCTCGGCCAGCTGAAGACGCCGTCCGTGCAGCCTGTGCCCGGAACGTTCCCGTCGCCGATCTCGGTGCGGATCGAGGCGCCGGAGATGTGCCCGGTGTTCGCCGGGCGGCTGATCCGCGGGGTCAGGAACGGGCCGTCGCCGGAGTGGCTGCAGCACCGGCTGACGGCCATCGGCCTGCGTTCCATCAACCGGCTGGTCGACGTCACCAACCTGATCGCCTACGACCGCTGCCGGCCGCTGCACGTCTATGACGCCGCCAAGCTGGTCGGGTCGGAGATCGTCGTGCGCGGCGGGCAGGTCTCGGAGGGCGCCGAACACATCGCCGCCGGCACGCACGAGCATCTGATCGCCCTGGACGGCAAGACCTACGCCGTCGATCCGTCGATGTGCGTCATCGCCGACGCGGCGGGCGAGCGCCCCATCGGCCTGGGCGGCGTGATGGGCGGGGAGTCCACCGGCTGTTCCGACGACACTGTCGATGTCTTTGTCGAGTGCGCCTGGTTCGATCCGCTGGTCACGGCCCAGACCGGCCGGGCGCTGAGCCTGAACTCCGACGCCCAGTACCGCTTCGCCCGAGGGGTCGACCCGGCCTTCGTGGTCCCGGGGCTGGAACTGGCGACGAAGTTGATCCTCGACCTGTGCGGCGGCGAGCCGTCGGAGATCGTGGTGGCGGGCGAGGCCCCGGCCAATCCAGCCGCCTTCGCCTTCGACCCGGCCCGCGTCGGCGCCCTGACCGGCCTGACGCTGGACGACGACCGCATCGCCGAAATCCTCACCCGGCTCGGCTTCGAGATCGCGCGGGGAACCCCTTGGACCGTGACTCCGCCGTCGTGGCGGCGCGACGTCGAGGGCCC
The DNA here is from genome assembly GCF_036402095.1 of Brevundimonas sp. Taxonomy (GTDB): domain Bacteria; phylum Pseudomonadota; class Alphaproteobacteria; order Caulobacterales; family Caulobacteraceae; genus Brevundimonas. The sequence goes on from NZ_DASWTO010000032.1 coordinate 5,551, forward strand.
GGCCGATCTGGTCGAAGAGGTCGCCCGTATCGAGGGCTACGGTGAACTGCCCTCGACGCCGCTGCCCGACCTGGGCGCCCCGTCGAAGGGCGTGCTCAGCCCCCGTCAGGCGCGGGTGCGGACCGCCCGCCGGGCGCTGGCGGCCATGGGCTTCGCCGAGGCCGTCACCTGGTCCTTCACCAAGCGATCGACCGCGGCCCTGTTCGGCGGCGGCGACGACCGGCTGGTGGTCGAGAACCCGATCGCGGCCGACCTCGACTGCATGCGGCCCTCGGCCCTGCCCAATCTGATCCAGGCGGCGGCCCGCAACGCCGACCGCGGCCACCCCGACGCGGCCCTGTTCGAGATCGGGCCCATCTATCTGGACGACAGCCCGACCGGCCAGCGCACGGTTATCGCCGGTGTGGTCGCGCCGCGTTCGCCGCGTCACTGGGGCGGCGGGGCCGAGGACGCCCTGTTCGCGCTGAAGGGCGACCTGATGGCCCTGCTCGACGAACTCGGCGCGCCGACGGCGTCGCTGCAGCTGGTCCAGGGCCAGAACCGCGACTGGTGGCACCCCGGCCGTTCGGCCCGGCTGCAGCTGGGTCCGAAGAACGTCATGGCCGAGTTCGGCGCCCTGCACCCGCGCGTGCTCAAGGCGCTGGACGCCGACGGCCCCATGCTGGCTTTCGAGATCGTTCTCGACGTCGTGCCCGAGCCGCGCGGCAAGGCGAGCAAGGCGCGCGGCGCGGCCTCGCTGGCGCCGCTGATGCCCCTGACCCGCGACTTCGCCTTCGTGGTGGACGAGGCCAAGGCCGCCGGCGACCTCGTTCGTGCCGTCGCCGGCGCTGACAAGGCCCTGATCGCCGACGTCCGGGTGTTCGACGTCTACCGCGGCCCCGGCGTGCCGGAGGGCATGAAGTCGGTGGCGCTGGAAGTCGTCATCCAGCCGCGCGAGGCGACCCTGACCGAGGCCGAGATCGAGGCGCTGTCGGCCAGGGTCGTGGCGGCGGCGGGCAAGGCGGGGGCGACGCTGCGGGGTTGATGGCAACCTCCCGTTAACCTTGCCGCCGCAAGGCTGACGCAAAGGCCGGTGACGGTGTGGTCAAGCGCCCGCGCGAGTCGGGCGGACCGTCCCGCCTTCGGAGCCATCGCCATGCATCGCCGCCAGCTGATCCTTTCCGGTCTCGCCGCCACCGCCGGCGCCTCGGGCCTGTCGGCCTGCGCCACCGCGCCGGCGTCCGACCCCAACTATCCGATCCGCTCCGACCAGACGGCGCCGGCCTACACCTCCGAGGAACTGATCGCCGCCGGGTCGCGCGAGCTGGGCATCGCCGCCGAGGCCATCGGGGCCGCGATCGAGCGCATCTTCGCCGACCAGGGCGACCGCCCGACCGCCTATATCGCCGGCGAGGAGGGGGCGGGCGCCGCCGGCGTCGGCCTGCGCTACGGACGCGGGGCGCTGCACATGAAGGATCTGTCGGCCTCGCAGGAGGTGTTCTGGCAGGGCATCTCGATCGGTTGGGACGTGGGCGGCAACGCCAGCCGGGTCTTCACCCTGGTCTACGGCCTGTACCACCCCGACATGATCTACCGCCGCTACCCCGGCGTGGAGGGGTCGGCCTATCTGGTCGGCGGCGTGGGCGTGAACTACCAGGCCGCCGACGGCATCGTGCTGGCCCCGATCCGCACCGGCGTCGGCCTGCGCCTCGGCGCCAACGTCGGCACCATGGCCTACAGCCGCCAGCGGAACATCCTGCCGTTCTAGGACGGGTTCTGCACCAGCCGCAGCAGCGTGCCGTCCGGATCGATCAGATAACCGATGCGCAGGCCGGAGTGCTCCAGCATCGGAGCCTTGAGGCGGGGAATTCCGCCCGTTCGCTCAGGCACGTCCGCGGCCCGGCAAATCTCGGTGAAGGCGTCGACGTCGTCGAGCCGCAGGCAGCAGCTGAACGAACTCGTCAGCGGGTCCAGGTCCGGATGCGGGAAGAATTCCAGCTTGAGCCCTCCGCGCGTCAGGATCATCCAGCCGCCATCCTTCCACGTCGGCTCGAAGCCGAGCCCGGCGTAGAAGCGGGCGGTCGCGTCGAAATCGCGCGAGGGCAGGTTGGGCGTAGCCTGGTCAGTCATCGCGGCGTCCTCCAGCCGGGAAATCTAGCACGCGGCGTCGCTGCCGAGACTCGCCGTGGACGGGGCGTTGCCGGACATCGCCGGACATCTGTCCCGCATCCCGCCCGACTGCGTCGCGCCCATGTCGCGGCGATGGTGTCGCGGATGTCTTGCCCGCGATGTATCGGGCGGCTGTCGGCTATGTATCGGTGGCGGCGATCATCGCCTCCAGCCCCTCACGCCAGGTCGGATATTTCGGCCGCCAGCCCAGTTCGGCCTTTGCGCGGGCGTTCGAGAGCCGCTTGGAGTCGAGATAGAAGCGGCGCATGGCGTCGGACACCGAGGGGTGCTCGAGATCGACCTCGGGCGGACGGGGCAGGCCCAGCCGGTGCGCCGCCCACTCCATGACCACGTCGGCCGGGGCGGGCTCGTCGTCGCACAGGGTGTAGGCCGCGCCCGGGCGGGGCCGGGCCATCGAGGCGAACAGGCCGGACACGGCGTCCTCGACGTGGACGCGGTTGAACACCTGGCCCGGCTTGCGGACGATGCGGGCCGTCCCGTCGCGCAGCCGGTCGATCGGCGAACGGCCCGGCCCGTAGAGGGCGGGCAGGCGGAAGATCTGCACCGTCAGTCCCATGCCCCGTCCGGCGTCGAGCCAGTCGCGCTCGGCCCGGACCCGGCGCGCGCCCTCCAGCGAGGCCGCGTTGAGCGGGTCGTCCTCGAAGGCCCAGCCGCCCGCGCGGTCGCCGTAGACCGCCGTGGAGGAGACGTAGCCGATCCAGTCGGGAAAGGCTCCGGTGCGGGTCAGAGCCGGGATCAGCCGCTTGAGCCCGGGGCAGCCGTCGCCTTCCGGCGGGGCGGTGACGAGGACGGCGGAGGCCGCGGCGACGGCGCGATCGAGGACGCCGTCGTCTCCCGGATCGAAGGTTTCGAACCCCTCGCGGGCCAAGGCGTCGCGCTTGCCGGGATCGCGGCTGGTCAGGATGGCGCGGCCATCCCGGCGCATGGCTTCGCGCGACGCCGCCTGGCCGAGCCAGCCGCCGCCGAAGACCAGCAAGACCGGGGACGGGGCGTCTGCGGGCATGCCTTCGGCGATCAGGCGGAACGGGCTTGGGGACTGGCGGCCGGAGCCACCACGACGGGCTCCGCCTTCAGGGCCTCGGCCCGCTTGCTGTTCCAGCTGGAGACGCAGGGGATCTTGCCCAGGTCGGCCCGGTGGGCGTAGCGGCGGGCGATTTCCGTCACGTCCTGCATCAGGCCTTCGGCCAGGGTGATCGGCTTCAGCCCCAGTTCGCGGAACTGGTCGTTGGCGACGACGAGCTCATTCTCGTCTGCTTCCTGGCGCGGGTTGGGCACATTGTGGATCTCGGCGCCGGTCATGCCGGCGATCATGGCGGCAAGGTCGCGGACCCGGCGGCTCTCGGTCATCTGGTTGAGGATCTTGACCCGTTCGCCGGCCTTGGGCGGGTTCTTCAGGGCCAGTTCGACGCAGCGCACCGTGTCCTGGATGTGGATGAAGGCCCGCGTCTGCCCGCCCGTGCCGTGCACCGTCAGCGGGTAGCCGACCGCCGCCTGCATCAGGAAGCGGTTCAGCACGGTGCCGTAGTCGCCGTCGTAGTCGAAGCGGTTGATCAGCCGCTCGTCCCGGCGGGTTTCCTCGGTCTGGGCGCCCCAGACGATGCCCTGGTGCAGGTCGGTGATCCGGAGGCCGTCGTTCCTGGCGTAGAACTGGAACAGCAGGGCGTCCTGGGTCTTGGTCATATGGTAGATCGAGCCCGGGTTCGGCGGGAACAGTATCTCCTGCTCGGCCGGGCCGAAGTCGGTGTCGACCGTCACCTTCAGATACCCCTCCGGAATCCTCAGACCGGCGGTGGTGTAGCCGTACACTCCCATGGTGCCGAGGTGGGCCAGGTGGACGTCCAGCCCGCTCTCCACGATCGCCGCCAGCAGATGGTTGGTGGCGTTCAGATTGTTGTCGACCGTGTACAGCTTGTGCCGCGCCGACTTCATCGAATAGGGCGCCGCGCGCTGCTCGGCGAAGTGGACGACGCTGTCGGGTCTCCAGTCGCGAATCAGGGCGACCAGGCGGTCGAACTCCTTGCCGACCGTCATGTTGACGAACTCGATGGTCCGGCCCGAGACCTCCTGCCACGCGGCGATGCGTTCGCCCATGGTGCGGATCGGGGTCAGCGACTGGACTTCCAGTTCGTTGTCGATGTTGCGCCGGCTCAGATTGTCGACGACCAGCACGTCCCAGCCTCTCGCCGACAGGTGCAGCGCCGTCGGCCAGCCGCAGAAACCGTCGCCGCCCAGAACCAGAACCCGCATCCGTCCACCCTTCGTCATGACTGCGATCTGCCTAGCCGATGGCGTCGCCGCGTCAAAGCTTGAGCGTCAACGCGCGAGCACCGGATTCGCTCAGTCCCGGCCGGAGGCGGCCCGGCCAGGGTTGATCGGATCACCGACCTTCAATAATGCACTTTACAATGCAAAGTGCTTGGTGCATGATCAGGGGAATGGGAACGCGGCCGCTTCGGCCGGCAGGATCAAGGGACCACGACGATGATGACCGAGAAGATCGAAGACCCCGCCGCCGACATCGCCTGGATGCGCCGGGTCGCCGAGGAGGGCCGCCAGGCGCCGATGCAGGGCGCCTCCATCCTGTTCGCCGCCGGGCTGCTGTACGGCGGGGCCAGCCTCGGCCACTGGGCCGTGGCCTCAGGCGTCGCCGGCCTGGACATGTCCGCCGTCAACTACATCTGGATCGGCGTCACCGTCGTCTTCTTCGCCGTGCTCGTCCTCGTTATCCGCGCCCTCAAGCGGGCCGGCGGGGTCGAGACCTCGGCCAACCGCGCTTCGGGAACGGCCTGGGCCTCGGTCGGCTGGGGCATCTTCGCCCTGTCGCTGTCGATGGCCGCGCTCGTCTGGCGCCTGGGCGAGGACTCCGCCCTGGTGGCCTTCGCCCTGATGCCGTCGATGATCATGGTCTTCTACGGCTGCGGCTGGGCGGTCACGGCGGCCATGATGCGGTCGCGACCGCTGTGGGGGCTGGCCATCGCCTCCTTCGCCGCAGCTCCCCTGATCGCCGCCCTGACCGGGTCGGACAGCCAGTACCTCGCCTACGCAGCGGCCCTGTTCCTGCTGATGGGTCTGCCGGGCTACCTGCTGATGCGGGCGGCGAGGGGCTGAGCGTGGCGGACGATTTCGACATCAACCGCATCGACGAGGTCATCCACGGCCGCGTCCGGCTCGGCATCATGGCCGTCCTCTCAGGGGTCGAGAGCGCCGACTTCAATACGCTCAAGGGCAGGCTTCAGACCACCGACGGCAACCTGTCGGTCCATCTGCGAAAGCTCGAGGACGCGGGCTTCGTCGCGGTCGTCAAGCGGTTCGAGGGCCGCAAGCCCCTGACCGAGGCGAGCATGACGCCCGAGGGCCGCCGCGCCTTCCTCGCCTACCTCGACGCCATGCAGGGCCTGGTCGGCCAAGGCGGCGCCGGGACCTGAGGCGGCGGTGGGAAGCATCGCGGACGTAAGCTAGAGAAGCGGCATGAACGGCCGCATCCATCGCTTCGACGCCCTCGACAATTTTCGCGACTATGGCGACTACGCCTCGACCGCCGGTCGGCGCGTGGTCGCCGGTCGGCTGTTCCGTTCGGCCCACCACGCCCGCGCGTCCGAAGCCGACCTGCAGCGGCTGGCCGGGCTGGGTCTTGCCGCCGTGGTCGACCTGCGCCGCCCCGGGGAGCGCCGCGACCAGCCCTCGCGCCGGCCCCCGGGTTTCGCCGGCCAGGTGATCGAGAGCGTCCACGACGACGGCCGCGAGGCCCCGCACATCACTTTCCTGAAGACCGCCGACCTGACCGTCGACTCAGGCCGCCGCTTCATGACGGAAACCTATCGCGCCCTGCCGTTCGAGCCCGCCCACCTTGATCTGTTCAGCCGCTATTTCCGCGCCTTGGGCGAGGCCGACGGGCCCGTGCTGATCCACTGCGCCGCCGGCAAGGACCGCACCGGGCTGCTGGCGGCCCTGACCCACCACCTTCTCGGCGTCCACCGCGACGACATGATCGAGGATTTCCTGCTGACCAACGCCGCCGTCGACCTGTCCGGCCGCGCCCCCGCCATCGCGAAACAGCTCGAGGCCATGACAGGCCGGCCAGCCGCCCACGACGCCGTGGTCGCCTTCCTCGGCGTGGAGCCGGTCTACCTTGAGACGGCGCTGGCGGAGATCGCCGCCCGCCACGGTTCGACCGACGGCTATCTCGAACAGGCTCTGGGCGTCGACGCGGCCTTGCGCCACCGCATCGGCGAGCGGCTGGCGGCGTGATCAAGCCGTTCCAGGCGACCGAGACCCGCCTTCACCCGTGGCGCGAGCCTCTCGGCGTCGCCGCCGGTCTGCGTGGTCGGGACGGAGCCTTGGCCCTGCTGTCGGACGGCGGCCCGCTCGGGCGCTGGTCCTTCGTCGCCGCCGATCCCGACTGGACCGGCGGGGAGGGCGGCCTCGACCTGCTGCGCGATCCGGCCCTCTCCCTGGGCGTGGTCGGCCTCTATGCCTATGACGCCGGCGCCCGACCGGCCACCGGGCGCCGCGAGACTGTCTGGCCTGACCTGATGCTCGCCCGCTACCCCGCCATGCTGGCCTTCGATCATCAGGCGCAGACGGTCACCGCCATCGGCCGCGGTCCGGACGCCGTCTCATGCCGACAGGCCGCCGAGCGGGCCGAGGCATGGCTGTCAGAGGCTGTCGACGCCGCGCCCCCGCCGCCACCCGCGCCGGCGATGCCGGCCGAACAGTCGCCTGAAGCCTATCTCGCCGCCGTCGCCGACGTCGTCGACCGCATCGGCTCGGGCGAGCTGTTCCAGGCCAATATCGCCCGGGCCTGGTCCGGCGAGCTGTCGCCCGGCGCGGATCCCTTCGACGTCCTGCTGCGCCTTGCGGATCGCGCCGCCGCCTACGGCGCCTTCTGGCGGCTCGGCGACCGGGCGCTGGTCTCCAACTCGCCCGAGCTGTTCCTGACCTTCGACCCGGCCAGCCGCCGCATCGAGACCCGGCCGATCAAGGGGACCCGACCGCGCCATGCCGATCCGGCGCGTGACGCCGCGCTCGCCGCCGAACTCGCGGTCAGCGCCAAGGACCGGGCCGAAAACCTGATGATCGTCGACCTGATGCGCAATGACCTGTCCCGGGTCGCCGAACCGGGCACGGTGACGGCGGAGCGGCTGTTCGAGATCGAGAGCCACCCCACGGTGCATCACCTCGTCTCCACTGTGATTGCGACAGCCCGGCCGGGGACCGGTGCGGCGGACCTTCTGGCCGCGACCTTCCCGCCCGGCTCCATCACGGGCGCCCCCAAGCATCAGGCCATGAAGGTCATCGCCGCACACGAGCGGCCGCGCGGGGCCTGGTGCGGCAGTCTCTTTCACATCGCGGGTGACGGCGCCCTGACCGCGTCGGTGTTGATCCGGACGGCCTCGTTCGAGCGGCTGGAGGGATGCTGGCGTTTCCGGGCGCTGGCGGGAGCCGGCATCGTCGCCGACAGCGACCCCGCCTCCGAACTCGCTGAAACCGAAGCCAAGATCCTCGCACTCCGCGAGGCCCTGACCGGTACGGGTCAGGTCACCGGGCAGGTCGGGCAGAGCGTCTTGTCGACGGTCCGCGGCCGCAGATAGTAGACGTGCGAGAACCGCGTCAGGCCCGGCATCAGATAGTCCGCCGCCGAGTCGTAGTCGTAGGTCACCTCAGCCACCACCACGCTCTCGCCGGCCGCAACGAGGTCCGCCGGCAGCGTCATCGTCGAACCCACGGCGCGGGCCGTCATGCCCTCGGCCCGGCTCCAGTCCACCGTCGGAACGCCGGCGACGCTGGTGACGCTGGACACCCGCTGATGCAGGGTCGTGGTCGGGAACGGCTTCATGATCAGCCCGCCGATGTCGAAGATGTCGTCGATCATCGCCGGCGTCATCTCCTCCTCCTGGGCCACCAGATCGGCGACCATGGCCGAGACGTGACCCATCCGCTTCTGGGCCATGAAGCCCTGACAGAACTCGGTCATCCCCATGTAGAAGGCGATCAGCACCGGAGCCAGCATGGCGAATTCGATCGCCGAGACGCCACGCTCGTCCCCCGTCAGACGTCGGATCAGGCTGCGCTTCATCCGGCGGGCTCGTTGCGGAAGGCGGTCGTGGCGGTCAGCATCGCCGTCCGGTCTCCGACGCTCGACAGCCCCTGCGACAGGAAGCTGGTCAGCAGGGGATGCTGATACCAGACCCGCACGAGTATGAGGTCGCCGGGATTGCCGTTGGCGTAGGTCAGGCCGCTGGGATCGAAGCCTTCTCCCGCCAGCGGGTCGGGCGGCGTCGTGTTGAACTGCGGGATGACCCGCACGTCGATCGTGGCGTTGGCTTCGCAACTGCCCGAAAAGATGCTCATCCGGGAGCAGAGGCTTGTCTTGAATTGGGCCGCGGTCATGCCCTGGGCGCTGGCCTGACCCGTGCGCACCAGCCGGCCGGTGGCGATCGCCGCGTTCTCGAGCACGGAGTCGAGCGTGAAGATCAGCGCCACTTCGAGAATGGCGAAGATCATGACGCAGAAGGGCAGGACCACCAGGCCGAACTCGACCGCGGCCGTTCCGTCGCGGTTGCGCAGAAGACCGCCCCGGAGCGGGCGGCCTCCGAACGTCCAGCGGCGTTGGCGCAGGATCACGACGGCCTATTCGGCGGCAGGGGCGGGGCCGCTTGATCCCCGCACGGAGGGCGAGCAGGAGGCCGCGCAGGCCATTTCGGTCGCCTGCGCGCCGCGCCAGACGCGAACGCGTCCCGCGCCGTCGCCGGCGGTGACCACGACCTGGCTCTGGAACACGGTGCGCCCGATCTGGTCCACGGCGACGACTTCGGTGACGCCGTAGCCCTTGCCGGTGATGTAGAGGGTGTTCGCGTCGACCACGGTGACGTCGGCGATCTCGGGGTTGCCGACGATGACCGAGCCCGCCGGGCCGCTCAGCTGAACGCGCTGGGCCTGGTCGATCTCGACGCTGATCCGGGCCGACTGGGCGATGGCGAGGCCGGGCCCGGCCAGCAGGGCGGCTGCGCCGAGGGCGGGCAGGAGGCGGTGAATGCGGGTCATGGCGTCGGTGTCCATAGAGCGAGCGCGCGCGGGAGCGTGGAGGCGAACCTGCCCGCGAAACCTCAATAAAGTTTGAAACCCGGATCGGAATACCGACCTCGGCCAGTCACAGTGGCGTTTCGAGGGTGTTCGGATCCGCAAGCTGGACCATTTTACAGTAAATCTTCTGGTAACCACGCCCGGCGACCCGCCCTTAACCGATATGGGCGATAACGACGGTGCGTTTTGGGGGTCAAGCGGGCTACCGGCTCCCCCCCGCGTTTAGTAGCTCGCTTCCTCTTTCTGAAAAGGGAACCATGACCATGAAGAAGTTCATTTCGAAGTTCATGTCCGATGAGTCGGGCGCCACGGCCATCGAATATGGTCTGATCGCCGCCCTCATCGCCGTCGTGATCATCGCGGCCGTCACCGCCCTGGGCACCAACATCTCGACCCAGTTCGGCAAGGTCGCCACCGCCATCGGCGCCACCTAAGCGTCGCAAGCGTCTTGAACCAGCGGGGGCCGGAGCGGAAACGCTCCGGCCCTTTGCTTTTGGGCTCCTGTCTGGTGGCTCCGGCAACGCGACCTTAAAGGTCCGCAGGCAGGATGGGCGGATGGAAGCCCTGCAACTGCTTTTCCTCGCCATCCTTCCGACCCTGGCGATCATCGCCGGGTTGAAGGATCTGACGACGATGAAGATCCCGAACTGGATTTCCGCCCTGCTGATCCTCGGCTTCTTCCCGACGGCCCTGCTTCTGGGTCTCGGGCCGATGGCCTTCGCCACCCATCTGGGCGTCGCCGCCGCGGCCTTGCTGATCGGAGCGGGGCTGTTCGCGCTTCACGTCCTGGGCGGGGGCGACGTCAAGCTGATGGCCGCGGCCTGCCTGTGGCTGGGCCTGTCCGGAGCCGGAGCCTTCGTGCTGTGGACCGCGGTGATCGGCGGCCTGTTCTCGCTGATCCTGCTCTTCGCGCGCGCATGGCTGCAGCCGTACGCCGCCAACGGCCCGCCGTGGCTGACCCGGCTGATGGAGCCGAAGGGCCACATCCCGTACGGGGTCGCCATCGCCGCGGGAGTGCTGGTCGCCTGGCCCGCTTCGCCCCTGATGGCCGCCTTTCTGGCCGGATAGCGGCATCCGGCCCGCGCGCCGGAACGCCACGGGCGCACTTAGGCCCACGTTAACCCGCGCCCGGCATGTTCGTTAACGGTAGGGGGCCGAAGGACCGATTCACGGGTCCGGCCGGACCTGCCGGAGACAGTCGATGAAGCCTGCCCGTATCATCGTGATCTGCGTCGCCGCCGTGGCCGCCATCGGGCTGGCCCTGGTGGTGCGCGCCATGGGATCGCCTTCGAAGGAGCCGACCGCGGTCGCCACCGCGGCCCCCGTCGAGGCGCGGCCGATGGCCAAGGTGCTGGTCGCCGCCAAGGACCTGCAGGCCGGCAAGCGGCTCGACGAGTCCGACATGGAATGGAAGGACTGGCCCCTCGATCAGGTCAATCCGGCCTTCATCACCGACGGTTCCGTTCCCGTGCCGGGCGCCGGAGCCGCCGCGCCCGAGGCGGCCGGGGCCAAGCCCACCGGCGCCGTCGCCGCGGTGACCCGCGCCGCGACGAATCTGGCCACGGGCGGCGCCAAGGCGGACTATGTCGGGTCGGTGGTGCGCGAGCCCATCCTCGCCGGCGAACCCATCGTCATGCGCAAGATCGTCCGCGCCGGGGACAGCGGCTACATGGCCGCCTACCTCGAGCCGGGCATGCGCGCCATGGCCATCCGGGTCACGGTCGAGACCGCGGCCGGCGGCTTCATCCTGCCGGGTGACCGGGTCGACGTGGTCCTGACCCGCGAAACCAATCTCGGCAACCTTGGAGCCTCCGAAGCCGACCGCTCGAAATTCACCTCGGCGACCGTCATGCAGAACATCAAGGTCCTGGCCATCGACCAGTCGACCCGGGCCGGCGACGACGAGCAGACCGTCATCGGGGCCACGGCGACGCTCGAGGTCGGACCGCGCGATGCGGAGGCTCTCGCCCTGGCCAAGTCGGAAGGCGAGCTGAGCCTCATCCTGCGCTCCTACGCCGACACGGGCGGTCCGTCCGGACGCGTCTCGGCCGGGCCGCGCCAATCCTCCGCCGTGCGCGTCTATCGCGGCGGCGCGCCCGAAGTGGTGGTGGTGCAATGAAGCGTCCGTTGATGCGTCTCGCCGTCGTCGTGGCGGCCAGTCTGGTGGCGGCCGCGGCCGCGCCGGCCTCTCCCGCGCCGGCCCAGACCCGGGCTGCGGTTTCCATGGGCGCGCAATCCCAGCTGATCAGCCTGCCGCGCGGTTCGTCGATGGCCATCGACCTGCCGGCGGACGCCCGCGATGTGATCGTGCCCAATCCGCTGGTCGCCGAGGCGATGCTGCATTCGCCGCGCCGCATCACCATCATCGGCCTGGCCCCGGGCGAGACCGACGCGGTCGTGCTGGACAACGCCGGCCGCACCATCCTGTCGCTGCGCATCCGCGTGGACGCCGGTGTCTCGGCCCTGCAGGACACGCTGAGCCGGGTCATGCCGGGCGCCAATGTCCACGCCGAGGCGGTCAACGACAGCGTCATCCTCACCGGGACGGTGTTCAGCCCCGGCGAGGCGGACCGGGCCAGCCAGGTCGCGCGGGCCTTCGTTTCGACCCCTGAGAAGGTCATCAACATGATGACCATCGAGGGGTCCGATCAGATCACGGTGCGCGCCCGGATCGTCGAGGTGCAGCGCACCGCCGTCAAACAGCTCGGGCTCGACGCGACGGCCGTGCTCGCCTCGGTGGGCGACGGCCTCACCCTGACCCAGGCCGCGACCTTCGCCGTGTCCGGCAATCAGCTCGGCGGCGGCTCCCTGAGCTATCTGGACGTGGCGGGCGACGGCAGCCGGCTGAGCACCTCGCTGCGCGCCTTCGAGCGGGCCGGCCTGGTCCGGATCCTGGCCGAACCGAACATCACCACCGCCAACGGCGAGAGCGCCGAATTCCTCGCGGGCGGGGAATTCCCGGTGCCCGTCGGTCAGGAAACCGATGGCGACAGCATCAAGGTCACCATCGAGTTCAAACCCTATGGGGTGCGGCTCGCGGTGCGGCCGATCGTGCTGTCGCCGGGCCGGATTTCGCTGCAGCTGTCCACCGAGGTGTCGGAACTGACGTCTCTGGGGGCCTTCACCCTCGGCGGCGGTACGGGGGGCGGGACCGCCCTGGTGATCCCCGGCCTGAACGTCCGTCGGGCTTCGAACACGGTCGAACTGCCGTCGGGCGGGTCGCTGATGATCGCGGGCCTGCTGCGCGAGGACACCCGTCAGAACATCGACCAGCTGCCCGGTCTGGGCGACCTGCCGGTGCTCGGGGCGCTGTTTCGGTCGCGCGACTATCTGTCGGGCGAGACCGAACTGGTGATCATCGTCGAGGCCTACATCGTCTCGCCGACGTCGCCGGGGCGGATGCAGACGCCGGCTGACGGGCTGCGCATCGCCAACGACGCACAGACCATCCTGTTCGGCCAGCTCAACCAGCACTACGGCCGCGCCAACGCCGCCGAGGCCGCGGACGCCGGCTGGACCGGCCCTGTGGGCTATGTGATCGAATGAGGCCTCCGATGATGCGCGCCCTGCTCCTCACTGTCGCCGCAACGTCGGTTCTGGCGGCCTGCGTCTCGACCGGCGCGTCCGACCAGCAGCCGCTCACGCCGCTGTCGCGCTATTCGCTGCGGGTCGAGCCGGGTCTGGACCGCATCGCCCTCGCCGTACACGAGGACGGCCTGTCGGCGAACCAGCAGGCGGCTCTCAACGATCTCGCAGGGCGATACATGGCCACCGGCGTCGGCTGGATCCGCGTCGAAGGACCCTCGGGGGACGACCCGGCGGCGGCCCGCCAGGCCTGGGCCGTGCGGTCGCATCTGCAATCCGCCGGCCTGCCGGCCGAGCGAATCGTCGTCGCCTCCTATGCCGCGCCCGATCCGCGGGCGCCGGTGCTCGCCGGGTTCGAGACGGTCCGGGCCGTGATCCCCAACTGCGCCGCCGAGCCGCGCGCCATGGAGGGCCGCTTCTCGAACAACAGCTCCATGGGCCTCGGCTGCGCCATCAACGCCAACCTCGCCGCCCAGATCGCCGACCCGCGCGACATCGTCGGCCACCGTCCGATCAGCCCGGCGGATTCCGGCCGGGCCGCCGTTGTGTTCGACAACTATCGCAAGGGCGAGGTCACCTCGGCGCCGCAGGAACAACTGGTCGAGGGCCGTATCGCCCGGGCCGTGGAATAACCTGACCATGACCAACGCCTTTCCCCGACCGGTCGAGGACTTCGAGGACGAGTTCGATCTCGACATGGGCTACGTCGCGTCCGGGCCGACGCCCGGTCCCGCGGCCCGGCCCGGCGACATCGCGGCGCCGTATTCGCCCGATCAGCCGGCCATGGGCGTTGAGGAGCCGGCCCGTCCGCCGCTGCAGTTCACGCCGCCGGCCGTCGCGACCGGGGCTCCGGCCTATCCGGCGGCGGCCTCCGAGCCGCAGATGCCGGTCGTGTCCGGCTTCAACCCGGTCGGCGACCTCGTCGCCGGCGCCTCGGCGGCGTTCTCGCCGCCCGTGCCGGGCGGCAGCGGTCCCGAGGTTTCGGTGCCGCGCATCGCCATCCATGTGTTCGCCGAACGGCAGGACACCCTGGCGGCCGCCGAGCGGGCCGGGCAGGACCGCCGCCTGTCCCGCGCCACGACCCAGATCCGGGTCGGCGGGGTGGCCGCCGCAGTCGAGGCCTACCGCCACGAGCCGACGCCGCCGCTGATCATCGTCGAATGCCTGAAGGACCCGCAGACCCTGCTGTGGGAGGTCGACCAGCTCGCCGAGGTCTGCGACGCCGGCACCAAGGTGGTGGTCATCGGCGCGACCAACGACATCCTCCTGTTCCGCGAACTGATGCGGCGGGGCGTCAGCGAATATCTCGTCGCGCCGCTGCAGCCGCTGCAGTTGATCGCGGCCATCGGCGGACTGTTCTCCGATCCCGCCCAGCCTTTCGTCGGCCGCTCGATCGCCTTCGTCGGCGCCCGCGGCGGGGCCGGATCCAGCTCCGTGGCGCACAACACCGCCTATGCGATGAGCGAGCGGATCGGCGCCAATACCGTGATCGTCGACTACGACCTGCCGTTCGGAACGGCCGGTCTCGACTTCAACCAGGACCCGCTGAACGGCGTCGCTGACGCCCTGAGCCAGCCTGACCGCCTCGATCCGCTCCTGCTTGACCGCATGATGGTCCGGTGCACTGACAAGCTGAGCCTGTTCGCCGCCCCCGCCACGCTGGACGTCGACTGGGACATTTCGCCGGAGGCGTTCGAGGAAGTCACGACCCAGATCCGCTCGACGGCCCCCTTCGTCGTTCTGGACCTGCCGCATCTGTGGTCGGGCTGGATGCGCCGGACGCTGATCGCCGCCGACGAGGTGGTGGTGGTGGCGACACCGGACCTGGCCAGCCTCCGCAACGCCAAGAACATGATCGACCTGATCCGGCAGGGCCGGCCCAACGATGCGCCGCCGCGGCTGGTTCTGAACCAGGTCGGCGTGCCCGGCCGGCCGGAAATCCCGGCCAAGGAGTTCGGCGCCGCGCTCGGCGTTCATCCCAGCCTGCTGATTCCGTTCGATCCGAAGGTGTTCGGGGCCGCCTCCAACAACGGCCAGATGATCCTTGACTCCGGCGCCAAGTCGAAGGCCGCCGACGCCTTCCAGATGCTGGCCCAGATCGTCTCCTGCCGGGAACTCCCGATGCTGACCGGCCCCGGAAGCAAGCCCGCCAGGGGCGGGGGCAAGTCGCTGCTCTCCGGCCTGTTCAAGAAGAAGTCCTGACGCGTGTTCGGCAAGCGCACAGGTCAGCCTGGAGCCGCGGCGCCGGCCCCGCGTCCGGCGCCGGCCCCTGCGCCGTCGCCCGGGCTGCAGCCTGAGCCGGGCGTCCAGACCCAGGCGTTCGCGTTCGGCGGCGACGTCGCCGAACTGACCCGTGAGGATCAACGGACCGAATCCTATGCCGCCAAACCCGCATCCGAGGCCGCCGACCGCCTCGACGCCCTGGCCTCGCGGCCAAGGCCGGCCGCCGAAGCGCCGCCGCCGAAGAACGCCCCCGGCCCCAAGGCGACCCCCGGCTTCGAGCAGCTGAAGAAGGCCCAGGCCGTCGCCGAGATCGTCCGCGAACAGTCGGACTATTACCACGCCACCAAGACGACCATCTTCAACGCCCTGATGAACACGATCGACCTGGCCCAGCTGGCCGGTCTGGATCCGAAGGCGGCGGCGGAGGAAATTCGCGACATCGTCGCCGAACTGGTGGCCATCAAGAACGTCTCGATGTCGGTGGCCGAGCAGGAGCACCTGGTCCAGGACATCGTCAACGACGTCCTCGGCTACGGTCCGCTGGAGCCGCTGCTGAGCCGCGACGACATCGCCGACATCATGGTCAACGGCGCCGGCCGGGTGTTCATCGAGGTCGGCGGCAAGGTCCAGCTGACCAACGTCCGCTTCCGCGACAACACCCAGCTGATGAACATCTGCCAGCGGATCGTGTCGCAGGTCGGCCGCCGCGTCGATGAGAGCTCGCCGATCTGCGACGCCCGCCTGCCCGACGGCAGCCGCGTCAACGTCATCGCCCCGCCGCTGGCCATCGACGGCGCGACCCTGACGATCCGGAAATTCAAGAAAGACAAGCTGACGATGAAGAACCTGGTGGAGTTCAACTCCATCAGTCCCGAGGGCGCGCGCGTGCTCGGCGTCATCGGCGCGTCGCGCTGCAACCTCGTCATCTCCGGCGGCACCGGCTCGGGCAAGACGACCCTGCTGAACACGCTGACCGCCTTCATCGACCCGACCGAGCGCGTCATCACCTGCGAGGACGCGGCCGAACTGCAGCTGCAGCAGCCGCACGTGGTGCGCCTTGAAACCCGCCCGCCGAACCTCGAGGGGCAGGGCCAGATCACCATGCGCGATCTGGTCAAGAACTGCCTGCGCATGCGTCCCGAGCGGATCATCGTCGGCGAGGTCCGGGGCCCAGAGGCGTTCGACCTGCTGCAGGCCATGAACACCGGCCACGACGGCTCGATGGGCACGCTGCACGCCAACTCGCCGCGCGAGGCCATCAGCCGGATGGAATCGATGATCACCATGGGCGGCTACGGCCTGCCGTCCAAGACCATCCGCGAGATGATCGTCGGCTCGGTCGACGTGATCATCCAGGCCGCGCGCCTGCGCGACGGTTCGCGCCGGATCACCCACATCACCGAAGTCGTCGGCCTGGAAGGCGACGTGATCGTCACCCAGGATCTGTTCGTCTACGAGATCACCGGCGAGGACGAGAACGGCAAGATCATCGGCCGCCACCGCTCGACCGGCATCGCCCGTCCGAGGTTCTGGGACCGCGCCCGCTATTACGGGCTGGAGCGCGAGCTGGCCGAAGCTCTCGACGCGGCGGAGTAGCCGAGATGCTTCCCATCCTCGCGGCGGTTCTGGCCTTCATCACCATCGGCGGACTGGGCTGGGCCTTCGTCGGCGGCGGCGATTCCTCGCAGGCCGCGATCAAGCGGGCGCAGAATTTCGGCGGACCGAAACAGAACGCCGCCGCAGCCCGCAAGGCCGCGGCGGCCAATACACCGGAAGCTCGCCGCAAGCAGATCATGCAGCAGCTCCAGGAATCGGAGCGCGCCCAGCGCAAGGCCCGCATCAGCCTCGCCGCCAAGCTGAAGCAGGCCGGCCTGTCCACCAGCGTGAGAACCTTCTGGATCATCAGCGCCGTGCTGGCGGTGATCGCCTTCCTCGCGCCGCTGGTGTTCGGCCTCAACATCCTGATCGGCCTCGGCGCGGCCGTCGTGTTCGGCCTCGGCTTTCCGCGCTGGGTCGTCGGCTTCATGGGCAACAGGCGCCGCAAGAAGTTCGGCAGCCATTTCGCCGATGCGGTCGACGTCATCGTCCGGGGCATCAAGTCCGGCCTGCCGGTGCACGACTGTTTCAAGATCATCGCCCGCGAAAGTCCGGCCCCGCTGGGCGCGGAGTTCCAGACGCTGGTCGAGGGGCTGGGCGTCGGCCTGACCCTGCAGCAGGCGCTGGAGAAGATGTACGAGCGCATGCCGACGCCGGAGCTGAAATTCTTCGCCATCGTCATCGGCATCCAGCAGAAGACCGGCGGCAACCTGGCCGAGGCGCTGGGCAACCTGTCCACCGTTCTGCGGGCCCGCAAGATGATGGGCGAAAAGATCAAGGCCCTGTCGTCCGAGGCCACCGCCTCCGCCGGCATCATCGGCGCCCTGCCGCCCGCCGTGATGATCCTCGTGAGCATCACGACGCCCGCCTACATGGGCAAGCTGTTCACCGAGCCGCGGGGTCAGTTCATGCTGCTGATCGCGGTGCTGATGATGTCCCTTGGCGTCTTCGTGATGAAGCGCATGATCTCGTTCAAGTTCTAGGAAGGGGCCATGGGCGACATCATCGGCTTCTTCACCAACCTGCAGAACCTGCTCAGCATGGCCGTCGGCGTGCTGGTGTTCGCCACCGTCATGACGCTGCTCAGTTCGTTCAGCGGGGGCGCCAAGCTGGAAGGACGGATGAAGGCCGTGGCCGTGCGCCGCGAGGAGCTGAAGCGCCGCTCCCGCCAGGCCATTGCGGCGCAAGGCAGCGGACCTCAGCATCTCAGGCACACCGACGAGGGCTTCAAGAAGCGCGTCGTCGAACGGCTCAATCTGACCAAGCTGCTGGAGGATCCGAAGGTCGCCGACAAGATGGCCCAGGCGGGCTACCGCGGCCCGAAGCCGCTGACGACCTTCTACTTCTTCCGCTTCTCCATGCCGTTCGTCATGCTGGCGCTGGCGGCCCTCTATGTGTTCGTGCTGAACGACTTCGGCCTGACGGTGATGGTGCGTCTGACCATCTGCATGTTCGCGGCGGTGATCGGCTTCTACGGGCCGAACATCTTCCTCGCCAACCGCATCTCCAAGCGCCGCACCTCGATCATGCAGGCCTTCCCGGACGCGCTGGATCTGCTGCTGATCTGCGTCGAGGCGGGCATGTCGATCGAGGCGGCGATCCAGAAGGTCAGCCAAGAGATCGGCGGATCGTCCATCGACCTGGCCGAGGAGATGACCCTGCTGTCGGCCGAACTGAGCTATCTGCCCGACCGGCGCATGGCCTATGAGGGCCTGGCGAAACGCACCAACCATCCGGGCGTGAAGTCGGTCGCCACGGCGATGACACAGGCCGAGACCTACGGCACGCCGCTGGGCTCGGCGCTGCGGACCATGGCCAAGGAGAACCGGGAGATGCGTCTCTCGGCCGCCGAGAAGAAGGCCGCTGCGCTGCCGGCCAAGCTGACTGTGCCGATGATCCTGTTCTTCCTGCCGGTGCTGTTCATCGTCATCCTGACGCCGGCGATCATCAGCATTCAGGACACGATGGCCAAGGGCGGCTGATTCAGCCCGCCTCGGCGGCCGCCTTCATGGCCTCGGCTATGGAGTCCGCCGCGCCGCGAAGCTTCGGGCGATGGCGGTCGAAATGCATCTCGCCGCGCAGGCCCGAAAAGATGAAGCCGTTGGCGAAGATGCAGCTGCCGGGCTCCAGTTCCTCGATCTCGAAATAGCGCAGCGAGCGGAACCACAGCCCGCGCTTCTCGGCCCAGACCAGCTGGGCCAGCGGCTGCCACTCGCCGACGCGCACCACGGCTCGCCGCTCCGGCAGGCCGGGAATGGCTTCGGTCAGAGCGATGGCGCCGCCATAGGCGATGGTTCCCTCGACGCCGGTCTCGACCGGGTTCCAGCGATCCCAGCCGGGCAGGTCGGCGATCAGGTCCCAGATGCGGTCGGTCGAGGCGCGGACGCCGATGCGTCGTTCGATGCGAGCGGTTTCCATGCCGCCGATCTGACACGGCTTTTCGACGGTGAAAAGGCCGGGCGACGGGGATCAGCGATTGCCCTCGGGGCCGGGCTGCGACGCGGGCGGAGTCTCGGGCGACGGTGTCTCGTCGCGGTCGGGGAGGTCGGGCGGGCCGACGCGGAGCCGGGCGCTGGTGAAGCACAGGGCTGTGGCGACCGCCAGCAGTACGGCGTTGGCGACGAAGGGCGCCGGTTCGGCCAGTTCGTACAGCGCCACGCCGATGACCGGCGGGCCCAGAAAGCTGAGCCCGGCAAGGGACATCATCAGCCCCGCCACGGCGCCCTGCTCGTGAGCCCCGACCGAGAGCGACGAGCCGGCGGTGAACCCCGGGCGGGCGAAACCGACGCCCATCGAGACCACCGCATAGCCGATGACGACGCCGTAATAGCCGGGCGAGGCGATGCTCATCAGATTGCCGACCAGGGCGAGGGCGGCGCCCCAGCGCATCAGGTCGCGCGGCTGCAGCTTGAGCAGCGGGATCAGCCCCCACTGGGCCATCAGCGTGGCCGCGGCGCCGGCCAGCATGGCGATGCCGATGAAGGGCTGGGCCTCCCGCGCGACGATGCCCGTGGTCCCGAGCTCGTCGATGATGTGGAAGCCCAGCACCGAGATGTTGACCGCCTGGGCCCCCGTCACGAGAAGGCCGTACAGCAGGTAGTCCCGCACGCGGGGGTCCTTCCACAGGCCCTTTCCGGCGTGATCCTGGCGGCCGCTGGGAGACGGCTTGCGCACCACCTCGCCGCTGGGCAGGCGCCGCCAGGTCACGAACAGCACGGCCGCGCCGAACAGGGCGAAGGCGTACATCGGTCCCGCGAGACCGACGAGCGGCAGGACGAAGAACGGCGCCAGGGCGGGGCCGACCACGGTGCCCAGCCCCTGCGCCGAGGCCAGCAGCGACATGGCCTGGGTGCGCTGCTCCGGCGAAGTGCGGTCGGCGACATAGGCCTGGGAAGCGATCGGAGCCGCCGAGCCGAATACGCCGTAGACCGTCCGGGCCACCGCCATCAGGGCGAAGGCCACGCCCGCGCCGAGCCAGCGTTCGAGCCCGGATGTGGCGGCGAGGCCGAAGCCGCCCATCGAGACGACGAAGCCTGCGAGGCCCACGAGGATGACCGTCTTGCGTCCCAGCCGGTCCGACAGCCGGGCCCAGAACGGCGAGGCCACGGTCCACATCAGGGCCGAGATGGCGAAGGCGCCGGCGACCAGCGTGTCCGACAGCCGGAACTCCCGCCCGATGGCCGGCAGCACCGACTGAAGCGCCATGTTGCCCGCCGCCGCGATCAGGCTGACCGCGAACAGCAGGGCGAAGGCGGGAGAGCGGAGGTTCACAGGCGGACCCTAGACCGGCTCCGGTCCGAGGTCATCAGGGCTTGCGGGACCGGGCCCTTGCGCCGGGGCCTCGTCTCCGCGCACGGTGCCGGTCTCACCGGGGAAGTCGCCATGATCGTCCGCAGCCTGCTCGCCGCCACAGCCGCCCTGACGCTTGCCCTTCCGGCCGGAGAGCCCCGGGCCCAGACGGGGGAGGCGGTGACCGCGGCGATCGAAGCCGTAACGCCGCGGGTGATCGCGTGGCGGCGCGACCTGCACGCCCATCCGGAACTGGGCTTCGCCGAGACCCGCACCGCCGCCGTGGTGGCCGAACACCTCCGCTCGCTCGGGCTGGAGGTGCGCACGGAAGTCGGCAAGACCGGCGTGGTCGGGATCCTGCGCGGCGGCCGGCCGGGCCGGACCGTGGCGCTGCGGGCCGACATGGACGCCTTGCCGGTGCAGGAGGCGACCGGGCTGCCGTTCGCCTCGACGGCGACCGGGAGCTACATGGGCGCCACGGTGCCGGTGGCCCACGCCTGCGGCCATGACGCCCATGTGGCCATGCTGATGGGCGCGGCCGAGGTGCTGGCCGGGATGAAGGACGAGATCGCCGGGACGGTGGTGTTCATCTTCCAGCCGGCGGAGGAGGGCGCGCCGCCGGGCGAACCCAAGGGCGGGGCGGCGCTGATGGTCGAGCAGGGGGCGCTGGCCGATCCGCGCCCCGACGCCATCTTCGGCCTGCATGTGCTTCCGGGGCGGCCGGGAACGATGTGGTATCGGCCGCGCGGCTTCATGGCGGCGTCGGACCGGATCGACATCACCCTGCGCGGGCGGCAGACGCACGGAGCCTGGCCGTGGAAGGGCGTCGACGTCATCTCGGCCTCGGCCGACGTGGTGCAGACGATCAACAGCCTGACGGCCCGCACCATCGATCCGACGACGACGCCGACGGTGTTCACCGTCGCCACCCTGGACGCCGGGGTGCGCTACAACATCATCCCGGACCAGGCGGTGCTGTCGGGCACGCTGCGCACCTTCGACATCGCCCAGCGCGACGATCTGGTGCGGCGGGCCGGGATCGCCATCGGCAATATCGCCGAGAATTACGGGGCGACGGCCGAGTTCGGCGTGCGCCAGAACGCGGCCCTGGTGTTCACCGACGAGGCGCTGTCGGCCTGGCTGGCGCCGGTGCTGGAGGAGGCGGCGGGCGAGGGCAATGTCAACGCCGGCGCGTCGCCGACCACGGTGGCCGAGGACTTCAGCTATCTGTCGCAGGTCGTGCCGGGGGTGTTCTACCACCTGGGGGCCAGCGCCGACGGGGTCGATCCGGCGACGTCGGCGCCCAACCATTCGCCGGCGTTCGACGTCAACGAGAGGGTGCTTCCGATCGGGGTCAAGGCGCATGTGCTGACGGCGCTGCGCTTCCTCGAGCGACCTTGACGGCAACCACGTTTTTCAACCTCCCGGCAAGGATCGGGGCGCACCCTCATCCGGTTTTGCGGGAGTGGGCCGATGAGCAGGCTGCCGGTCGAATTGCCGCCGATGACGCTGGAGCGCCGGGGCGGCCCGTTGCGTGAGTTGTTCTATTTCCTCGTCGCCTTCGCGGCCATGTTCGGCGGGGCGATGCTGGGCCTCGACCTGCTGTTCTAGGGGCGGTCGAAGACGGTGGTGATGACGCGGCGGTAGACCTCCGTCAGCGCCTCGATCTCGCTCACCGGAACGCGCTCGTCGATCTGGTGCATGGTCTGGCCGACGAGGCCGAGTTCGAGCACCGGACACATCGACCGGATGAAGCGCGCGTCCGAGGTGCCGCCGGTGGTGGAGGCCTCCGGGCGGCGGCCGGTCGCGGCCTCGACCGCGTCCTGCACGCCGGTGACGAAGGCGCCGGGCTCGGTCAGGAAGGCTTCGCCCGAACACAGATGCTCCAGTTCGATCCGCAGGCCGCTGGCGGCCTGGGCCTCGCCGGCCATGGCGTTGAGCCATGCGATCAGCGCGTCCCCGGTGTGGGCCGGGTTGAAGCGGATGTTGAGCCGCGCCCTCGCCTCGGCCGGGATCAGGTTGGTGGCGGGGTTGCCGATGTCGATGGTGGTGATTTCGAGGTTCGACGGCTGGAAGCCGTGATAGCCGTCGTCGAGCCGGTGGTCGGCCAGCCGGGCCAGCAGGCGGGCGATGACCGGGGCCGGGTTGGCGGCGCGATCGGGATAGGCGACGTGGCCCTGTTTGCCGTGGACCGTGATCCAGGTGTTGAGCGAGCCGCGGCGGCCGATCTTGATCATGTCGCCGAGGGCGTGCTGCGACGAGGGTTCGCCGACCACGCAGGCGTCGATGACCTCGCCCTCGGCCATCAGGGTCTCGACCACGCGCTTCGTGCCGTGCAGGGCCGGGCCCTCCTCGTCGCCGGTGATGAGGAAGCTGAGCGAGCCGGGGACGTCGCCGTCGGCCAGCACCCGTGAGACGGCGGCGATCCAGGCGGCGATGCCGCCCTTCATGTCGACGGCGCCGCGGCCGTAGAGGACGCCGTCGCGGACCTCGGCCTCGAACGGGGCGGCGGACCAGGCCTCGACCGAGCCGGTCGGCACCACGTCTGTATGGCCGGCGAAACAGAGGTTGGGCGAGGCCGTCCCGCGCCGGGCGTAGAGGTTCTCGATGCTCTCGAATTTCAGACGGCGGCAGTGGAAGCCGAGGCCGGTCAGGAGGCGTTCCAGCATGTCCATCGCCCCCTCGTCGGCGGGGGTGACGGAGGGTCGGCGGATCAGGTCGCGGGTCAGTTCGACAGGATCGATAACCGGATGTGATGCGGCGCTCATGGACCTGTGCTTTAGGGGGTTCGGACGATTGCGAGAAGGCTTCTCTCCATGCCGAAGATCGACATCGAAAACGCGCCGACCGGGCACGGCACGGCCTATCCCGAGGAATTCGCCGGACCGTGCAAGGCGCGGCGGCGCTGGCGGCTGGGCGACGCGGTCGGGCTGGACCAGTTCGGCGTCAATCTGCTGCGCCTGCCGGACGGCGCCTGGTCGAGCCAGCGGCACTGGCACACGGGCGAGGACGAGTTCGTCTGGGTGCTGGAGGGCGAGGTGGTGCTGGTCGAGGACGAGGGCGAGACCGTGCTGCGGGCCGGGGATTGCGCCGGGTTCAAGGCCGGCGTTCCGAACGGCCACAGGATCGAGAACCGGTCGGGGGCCGGGGCGGTTCTGCTGGAGGTCGGCAGCCGGGCGCCGGAGGGCGACAGCGGCGTCTATTCCGATATCGACATGATCTTCCGCCCCGGCGGCTTCTTCCATCGCGACGGAACGCCGTACCCGAAGCATGACCGACGCACCTGAGGCCCCCGAGCCGATCACCCCGTCCGTCGTCGAGGCGGCGCGGGAGGCGCAGGGAGCCAATCCCTGGAAGCTGCGCGACTTCCGGCTGCTGTGGGGCGGCCGGGTGGCGGCGGTGCTGGCCATCCAGATCCAGTCCTCGGCCCTGCTGTGGCAGGTCTATGAGATCGCGCGGCGCGACCATCCGATCGCCGAGGCCAGCCTGTACCTCGGGCTGGTCGGACTGGCGCAGTTCATCCCGCTGCTGGCCCTGACCCTGCCGGCGGGCGAGATGGCGGACCGGCGCGACCGCAAGGCGACGGTGGCGGTCTCGATCGCGGTGGAGGCCCTGTGCGCGATCGCCTTTCTGGGCATGGCCCTGCACGGCTCGCCGCCGCTGTGGGGGCTGCTGGCGACGGCCTGCCTGTTCGGCGCCTGCCGGGCGTTCCTGGCCCCGGCCAGCCAGGCCTTCCTGCCGATGGTGGTCGGCCGGGCGGCCCTGCCGAGAGCCATCGCGGCCCAGTCGATCGCCTTCCAGACGGGCGCCATCGCCGGGCCGGCGCTGGGCGGGGTGATCGTCGGGATCAATGTGCCGCTGGCCTACGCCGTGGCGCTGGGCCTGTTCCTCGCGGGGCTGGCCGCCTTCCTGCTGATCCGCACCTCGGGCAGGCCGGAGCGGGTCGGGGTCGGGTCCCGCCGCTGGGACGCCGTCAAGGAAGGGCTGAAATACGTCTGGAACACCAAGGTGGTGCTGGGCGCGATCTCGCTGGACCTGATCGTGGTGCTGTTCGCGGGCGTGGCGTTGCTGACGCCGATCTTCGCGCGCGATATCCTGCATGTGGGACCTGAGGGCTTCGGCCTGCTGCGGGCCGCGTTCGGGGTCGGGGCCTTCACCATGGCGCTGTATCTGGCGCGGTTCCCGATCGTGAGACATGGGGGCAAATGGATGTTTGCGGCGGTGGCCGTGTTCGGCGTCTGCACCATCGTCTTCGGCCTGTCGAAGATCGCCTGGATCAGCGCCGCGGCCCTGCTGATCGGCGGGGCGGCGGACATGATCAGCGTCAACATCCGGCAGACCCTGATCCAGCTGTCGACGCCGGACCATATGCGCGGCCGGGTCAGCTCGGTGTCGATGCTGTTCATCGGCGCCTCCAACGAGCTGGGCGAGGCCTACTCCGGACTGGTGGTGCGGTTCCTCGGGCCGATCGGGGCGGCGGTGTTCGGCGGCGTCGGGGCGCTGGCCGCGACGGGGCTGTGGGCGAAGCTGTTCCCGGGGCTGCGCAAGGCGGACCGGTTGAGCTGAGGTTCGGTTGTCAAGGACCGGACGTGCGTCGGCGCCGCCTCGGGGAAAGCGGTTGGGGAGGGCGCGGGACAGCCGGGCCTCGCCCGGATGCGATGTGGTTTTACCGTTTCGACGAGACAGGCTGCCCCGCGCGGCCGTTTTCCACACGCCCTCCGACTGGCGGCCCTGCGTCCGGGCCTCTGACGGATCGCCCCGACCTCGTTGCCGAGACCGGAACGGGACGGCCTTACCCCCGCATCGCGAGGCCATCTGACCGCACCTCAAGGCGCGCGGCGAGCAAGCGGGCAGGATCCATCCCTGTCCGCGAGGACCCCCGGACTCTCCATCGCCCGGGCTTCATCGCTCGACC
>NZ_DASWTO010000033.1:0-9309 GCF_036402095.1 Brevundimonas sp.
GCGCGTTCTGCTGATCGACCAGAACGGCGAAAAGCAGGGCGTCATGCCTACGTCCGCCGCGCTGGAAGCCGCCGAAGAGGCCGGCATGGACCTGGTTCAGATCGTCTCCACCTCGGAACCGCCGGTGGCGAAGATCCTCGATTACGGCAAGTTCCGTTTCCAGGAGCAGAAGAAGAAGGCCGAGGCCCGCAAGCGCCAGAAGGTCGTCGAGCTGAAGGAAATCAAGCTCCGGCCGAACATCGACACCCACGACTACGAGGTGAAGGCCAAGGCCATGCACCGCTTCTTCGACGAGGGCGACAAGGTCAAGGTGACGCTGCGTTTCAGGGGCCGCGAGATGGCCCACCCGGAACTGGGCATGAAGCTGCTCAACAAGGTGCAGGCCGACTTCGACGAGATCGCCAAGGTCGAATACGCGCCGCGTATGGAAGGCCGGCAGATGATCATGATCCTGGCGCCGAAATAACCGCCTGATCCGATGGAAGCTTCGACGCCCCGGCCGCCACGGCCGGGGCGTTTTTCGTTCGCCGTCCGCTCACCTCTTGCGCGACTGTGTCGACTGACGGACAGATCGCTTCCCCGTTCCTCCCGGACCTCGCCGTGACCCCGTCGCCCGCCGCTTCCACGACCTCGCGATCCGCCCTCGCCGTCCTGTTCGGGGTGGTGTTCATCAACCTGGTGGGCTTCGGCATCGTCATCCCGCTGCTGCCCTTCTACGGCCAGACGCTGGACGCGCCGCCGTGGCAGGTGGCGCTGATGTTTTCGGCCTATTCGCTGGGCCAGTTCGTGGCCGAGCCGTTCTGGGGCCGCCTGTCGGACCGCATCGGGCGCAAGCCGGTGCTGCTGATCACCATTCTCGCCAACGCCGTCGGCTATCTGGCCCTGGCCTTCGTGCCCAACATCTGGCTGGCCATCGCGGTGCGGCTGTTCACCGGTCTGGGCGCGGGCAATATCTCGACCGTTCAGGGCTATGTGGCCGACGTCACGCCGCCCGAGCGACGGGCCGGACGGATGGGGCTGATCGGCGCCGCCTTCGGTCTCGGCTTCATCTTCGGTCCCGGGCTGGGCGGGGTGCTGACCCGACCGGACCTCGGGACCCTGGGCTACCAGCTGCCGATCTTCGTCGCCGCGGGGCTGTGCCTGCTGGCCGCCCTCGGCGTCGTCCTGCTGTTGAAGGAGAGCCGGGCCAGGGCCGATCCGGCCGCCCCGCGGCCAGCCTTCCTCGGCGGGGTGCACGATGCAGTGGCCAATCCGGTGGTGTCGCGGGTGCTGCTGGTCACCCTGATCTACATGGCGGGCTTTTCCGGCATGGAGTCGACCTTCGGCTTCTGGACCGAGGCCCGTTACGGCTGGGGCGCGCGCGAGGTCGGGCTCAGCTTCATGGCGGTCGGGGTCGTCTCGGTCATCTGCCAGGGCTTCCTGGCGGGGCGGCTGGCCCGCCGCTTCGGCGAGGCGCGGGTGCTGGCGGTCGGCTGTCTGATCTTCGGCGCGGGTCTGGTGGGACAGGTCGCGGCCAGCCGCCTGCTGCCCGAGGCCGAACTGCTGGTGCCGGTGATCATGGCCTTCGGCGCCTTCGGCATGGCCGTGACCATGCCGAACATCTCGGCGCTGATCTCCCGCTCGGTCGGCCCCGACCGGCAGGGGGCCATGCTGGGGCTGAACATGGCCGCCAGCTCAAGCGCCCGCATCTTCGGCCCCATGGCCGCCGGCGCGATCTTCTCGGGCATCGGTCATGACTGGCCGTTCCTGATCGGCGCGGCCCTGACAATTCCCGCGGCGGTGATGGCCATCAACGCCGGCCGGGCTTTCCGCAACCGCGAGCTGTCGCAGGCCGCCCATCCGGCCGAATAGGCGGCCTCGCGTTTCGCGCTTGGCTCCGCCCTTCGGGCCCCTTACGGTTGCGCCTCAAAAGGGGGGCTTTCGCATGTCCATTCGGTATTTCTGCATCGCCGTGGCGGCCGCCTCGGCGACCCTGCTGGGCGGGGTGGCCGCGGCCCAGGCGCAGCCCGCGCCGATCGAGGCCTATGCGGCCCTGCCGGCGATCGAGAGCGTGGCGGTGTCGCCGGACGGCTCGACCCTGGCCTATATCCGCCGCAGCGGCGACGGCGACGCGGTCATCGCCCAGGCGCGGACGGGAGAGGCGCTGGTCACCATCGACGTCAGCGACCGGGTCGCTCGCAGCGTGTTCTGGGCTTCGCCGGACCACGTGGTGATCTCGAGCACCGTCAACACCAAGCTGCCCTACACGACCTCTCCGGGCCTCTATGAGCAACTCGATATCGTCAACGTCCGCACCCGCCGGGTCGCCCGCGCCTTGCGCAGCGCCGACAAGGCCATCCTGACGGCGAATTTCGGCCCACCGACCGTCGGCACATACCGCGGCGAGCCTGTGCTGTATTTGCGGACCTATACCGTCGAGAACGACGCCTACACCTACGACGTCTACCGGGTGGACCTCGACGACGGTCGCGGCCGCCTGCATCAGGTCGGCGCCGAAGACACCAACAGCTATCTGGTGCGGAAGGACGGCGAGGTTGTGGCCCGCACCACCTATGACGGCGAAACCGGCCTCTGGCGCCTCCTGGCCCGCACCGGTTCGGGCTGGCGTGAACTGATGACCCGCCGCGAATTGCTGGACCCGCCGGCGACGCTCGGGTTCGGACGCAGCCACGACGTCATTCTGGTTTCAGAGGACCGGCCGGAAGGCCGTGTGCTGTTCGAGGTGTCGCTGGTGGACGGCTCGGAGATTCCGGTGGGCGACCTCGGGGAAAGCGCGTTCGTGATCAAGAACGGCGAGGGCCTGATGGTCGGCGTCGGCGAGGAAGACCTGACTCAGAGCTACAATCTGTTCGACCCGGCCCTCCAGGCGAACTGGGAGAAGCTGCAGCTCGGCCTTCCGGGTCGTCTGCTGTTCATGGGCGACACCAGCGATGATCTCAGCACCCTTGTGTTCCGGGCCGAGGGCGCCGGCGACCCGGGCTCGGTGTATCTGTTCGACGCCAACCGGCAGAGCGTCAACCTGATCGGCCGCGAGTATCCGACCCTTCCGCCCGAGGCGGTCGCACAGGTGAGCGTCGTGCGCTACAAGGCGGCCGACGGTCTGGACCTGTTCGGCTATCTCACCACGCCGACCGGACGCCCGGCGCGGAACCTGCCGCTGGTCGTCATGCCGCACGGTGGTCCGGCGTCGCGCGACTCGGCCGGTTTCGACTGGTGGGCGCAGGCGATGGCCTCGCGCGGCTATGCGGTGTTCCAGCCCCAGTTCCGGGGCTCCGACGGCCACGGCCGGGCCCTGCTTGAGGCAGGCTATGGCGAATACGGTCGCAAGATGCAGACCGACCTTTCCGACGGAGTCCGGCATCTCGCCGCAGCGGGCGTGATCGACCCGTCGAAAGTGTGCATCGTCGGGGCCAGCTATGGCGGTTACGCCGCCTTGGCGGGCATGACGCTGGATCAGGGGGTCTATCGCTGCGCCGTGTCGGTGTCCGGCGTGTCGGACCTGCCCGTCAAGATGGCCACTGAGCGCCGGGAGGGCGGCCGGGCCCGGTTCAACTCCTCGCTTCGCTACTGGCAACGCTTCATGGGCGTGGAGAACGATACCGACCCGATCCTCGCCGAACTCTCGCCGTCGCGCCTCGTGTCGCGCATCGATGGCCCGGTGCTCCTGATCCACGGACGCCAGGACACCGTGGTCCCCTTCGAGCAAAGCGAGATCATGGAACGGGCGATGCGGCAGGCCGGCAAGGACGTCGAACTGGTCGCCCTCGACGGGGAGGATCACTATATGACCTTCCCGGCCACCCGCTTGCGGATGCTGACGGCGACCATCGAGTTTCTCGAGGAGCACAATCCGCCGCGTTGAACCCTTGCGGCCTCCGCTCGCCTCACCCTATGGTTCTCGTCGGGGTAGTCGGGTGGGGCCAATGAACAATCATCGATATCTGCTGGCGGCCGTGGCCGCCGGGCTGACGCTGGCCGGCGGACGCGCGGTCGCGCAGGATACGGCGCCGCTGGCGGCGTACGGCGCCTTGCCGGCGCACGAGCTGGTCGAGGTGTCGCCGAGCGGCGACCGCCTCGCCTACATCACGGTGGTTGGCGAGGAACGCGCCCTGGTCATCCATGACCTCAACGACATGAGCCTGATCGGCGGGGTTCGCGCCGGGCCGGTCAAGGTCCGCGATCTCGGCTGGGTCGGCGAGGACCACGTCTACATCTACAGCACCGCCACCCAGGTCGGCGCCTCGATCGGCCTGCGCCGCTCGGAACTCGCGGACGCCTCGATCTACGAGATTCCGACCCGCCGGGTGTCGCTGGCGCTCAACAACACGCCCGGCGTCTTCGCCAAGGTGTTCGGCTCGCCCCTGGTCCGGACCATCGACGGCGAGCCGTCGCTGATCGTCGTCGGCTCGGGCAGGGAGGGCTCGGGGCTTTACCGCATCAATCTGTCGAACGGCCGGGGCGAGGAACATGTCGACCCCGACCGCCGGGGACCGCCGTCCCTGCTGACCGTGGATGGAGAGCCGGCGGCCCGGGTCACCTATGACGGCGAGGAATGGGCGCTGCAGGGCCGCCGCGGCGGCTTCTGGCGCACCGTCTGGCGCACCGACGCCCGTATCGACACGCCGGGCCTGATGGGCTTCGGACCGACGCCGAACAGCGTGGTGCTGCAGGGGGCCATCGACGGCCGGCCGGACGGCTTCTACGTCGTGGACCTTGAAACCGGCGCGATCTCCGACCTGCCGTTCGAGGGACGTCCGACCAGCCTGATGC
This sequence comes from Brevundimonas sp., assembly GCF_036402095.1. Classification (GTDB taxonomy): domain Bacteria; phylum Pseudomonadota; class Alphaproteobacteria; order Caulobacterales; family Caulobacteraceae; genus Brevundimonas. The sequence continues at coordinate 4,771 of NZ_DASWTO010000033.1, forward strand.
ACCATCCGGCGACGAAACTGCTGATCGGCGCCCGGACGCTCGGCGACGACGACAGCGTCACCTGGCAGTTCCTCGATCCGGTCGCCGAGCGCAGCTGGCGGTCGGTGCAGGCGGCGTTCCGGGGCAAGCAGGTGACCCTGAACTCGTGGTCGCACGACATGCGCCAGATCGTCGTCTACACCCAGGGCAGCGGCGACGCCGGGACCTATCAGCTGGTCGATCTCGACCGCCGCACCGCCGAGATCATCGGCGAGGCCTATCCCGAGATCACCGGCGCGCGCGTCGGCGAGGTGCGGGCCATCAGCTATCAGGCCGCGGACGGGATGCGCATTCCCGGCTACCTGACCCTGCCGCCCGGCGTCACCGACCCCAGGGGTCTGCCGCTGGTGGTGTTCCCGCACGGCGGACCGGCGTCGCGCGACTATCTCGGCTTCGACTGGTGGGCCCAGGCCATGGCCTCGCGCGGCTACGCCGTGCTGCAGCCCAATTTCCGCGGTTCCGACGGTCTCGGCACGGCGCATCTCGAGGCCGGCTACGGCGAGTGGGGCCGCAAGATGCAGACCGACCTGTCGGACGGCGTGCGCTGGCTGGCGTCCGAGGGGATCATCGACCCCGCGAAGGTGTGCATCGTCGGCGCCAGCTACGGCGGCTACGCGGCGATGGCCGGTCCGACGCTGGACCCCGGCGTCTACCGCTGCGCCGTGGCCGTCTCCGGGGTCTCGGACCTCAGGCTGATGGTGCAGTGGGAGGCCGACCAGGGCGGCCGCCGCGACTCGCCCGTCGTGCGCTACTGGAACCGCTTCATGGGCGCCGAACGGCTGGGCGACCGGGGTCTGGACGCGGTCTCGCCCGCCGCCCAGGCCGAACGCGCCGACGCGCCGATCCTGATGCTGCACGGCCGCGACGACACGGTCGTGCCGTTCGAGCAGAGCCGCGTCTTCGCCGAGGCCCTGCGCCGGGCGGGCAAGCCCTATGAGCTGATCGAGTTGCCGAGCGAGGACCACTGGCTGTCGCGGGCCTCCACCCGGCAGTGGATGCTGGCGGAAACCGTCCGCTTCCTCGAACTGCACAACCCGCCCCGGTAGGAGAAACCTTGCCATCGGGGCCCGCTTCGACTAGAAGCCGCGCCTTCGCGTACCGAACCGCCGGGCGAACAGGCATGCCTGGGCGGTTCATAATCCAGGGTTCATCGCCCCGGGCCCAACCGGCCCGTCGGCCGATAACCCGCTCAAAATGAGAGTGAAAATGCCGAAACTGAAGACGAAGTCGGGCGCCAAGAAGCGCTTCAAATTCACGGCGACTGGCAAGGTGAAGGCCGGCGTGGCGGGCAAGCGGCACCGTTTGATCAGCCACAACAGCAAATATATCCGCCAGAACCGCGGCACCTCGGTCATGGCCGACGCCGACGCCAAGAAGATCAAGTCCTACATGCCGTACGCCTGATCGGCGCGCGCTGTTTCGACTGATCTCCACACCGAATTTGAAAGGATAGCGACATGGCTCGCGTCACTCGGGGCGTTACGTCCCATGCCAAGCACAAGAAGGTTCTGAAGCAGGCGAAAGGCTTCTACGGCCGCCGCAAGAACACCATCCGCACCGCCAAGGCCGCCGTCGATCGCGCCGGCCAGTACGCCTATCGCGACCGCCGCACCAAGAAGCGCAACTTCCGCGCCCTGTGGATCCAGCGCATCAACGCCGCCGCGCGTCTGGAAGGCTTCACCTATTCGCAGTTCATCCACGGCCTCGGCAAGGCCGGCATCGAGCTGGACCGCAAGGTTCTGGCCGCCATGGCCGCCGACGAAGCCGCCTTCAAGGCCATCGCCGACAAGGTCCGCGGCGCGCTGGCGTAAGCTTTTCCGGCGACGGAAGACCCAAAAGCCCTCCGGCCCGCGCCGGGGGGCTTTTTGCCTTGCGCCTTAGCGGCTAGACGACTGCGACCATGACCGACCTGAACCAGCTCGAACTCGACCTGATCAACGCCATCGGCCGGGCGGAGACCGCCGCGGCTGTGGAGGAGCTGCGCGTCGCCGCCCTGGGCAAGTCGGGCTCGATCTCGGGCCTGCTCAAGGGCATGGGCGCCCTGAGCCCGGACGAGCGGCGCGAGCGCGGTCCGATGATCAACGGCCTGCGCGACCGGGTCTCGGCGGCCCTGGCGGCCCGCAAGGCGGAGCTGGAGGCGGCGGAGCTGGACGCGCGGCTGAAGGCCGAACACGTCGACCTGACCCTGCCGCCGCGCCCGCGCCGCAAGGGCAGCGTCCATCCCACCATGCAGGTGATGGACGAGATGATCGCCCTCTTCGCCGACATGGGCTTCGCCGTCGCCGAAGGTCCCGACATCGAGGACGACTTCCACAATTTCACGGCCCTGAACTTCCCGCCCAAGCATCCGGCGCGGGAGATGCACGACACCTTCTTCCTGACGCCCGATCCGGAAACCGGCGAGCGCAAGGTGCTGCGCACCCACACCAGCCCCGTGCAGGTGCGCACCATGATGACCCAAAAGCCCCCGATCCGGATCATCGCGCCGGGCCGGACCTTCCGGAAGGACAGCGACGCGACGCACACGCCGATGTTCCACCAGGTCGAGGGGCTGGTGATCGACAAGGGCGTCCACATGGGCCACCTGAAGTGGACGCTGGAGACCTTCGTGGCGCGCTTCTTCGAGGTCGAGGACGTCGACGCCCGCTTCCGGCCGCACCACTTCCCGTTCACCGAGCCGTCGGCCGAGATGGACATCCGCTGCGACCGCTCGGGCGGCGAGCTCAAGCTCAATCAGGGCGACAGCTGGATGGAGATCCTCGGCTGCGGCATGGTCCATCCGAACGTGCTCAGGAACTGCGGCATCGATCCGGACGAATACCAGGGCTTCGCCTTCGGCATGGGCGTCGACCGCCTGGCCATGCTGAAATACGGCATTCCCGACCTGCGCCCCATGTTCGAAGCCGACACCCGGTGGCTGGCCCATTACGGCTTCTCCGCCTTCGCCGTCCCCAATCCCGCCAGCGGACTGAGCTGAACGAGACCGTCATGACCGATGTAATGTCCGAAGCCTTCGGCCGCGAGATCGTCGCGCGCGACATCTTCGAGAAGGAGGGCGTGTGGCTGCCGCTGCTGGCCGTCCACACGATGAATTCCGGCGAAGCGGTCATCAAGGGCAAGACCTTCACCGACTGCGTGATCCAGGGCCCGGCCGTCATCGCGGTCCTGTCTGGCACGACGTTCGAGGGCTGCAACATGGGCGCCGCGTCCGACGCCGCCTCCCTGCTGTTCGCGCCCCAGGGGCCGCGTCTGGTCGGCGCCATCGGCCTGCAGGAGTGCCGCTTCGTGCGCTGCCGCTTCGTGCAGATCGGCTACACCGGCTCGGCCGCCTTCCTCAAGGACATGGGCCGCAGCCTGACCCAGGCGGGACAGGCCGGCTGATGGCCTACGTCCCGATCAACCGCCCCGTGCGCGTGGCGACCGACCTGACGGCGTCCGTCTTCGAGGACCTGGATATCAACCTGTTCGAGCTCTACGCGGCCGTTGTCGGCGGCGCCCAGCCGGGCCTGATCGAGGGGCGGGTCTTCCGCCGCTGCCGCATGCAGGGGCCGGCGATCGTACTGGTCTCGGCCGGCGTCACCTTCGACGACACCAATTTCGGCGACAGCGGCGGCGACATCCGCAACCTGCTGCTCCAGCCGATGGGATCGCGCGCGCTCGGGACGATGCCCATGCGCAATTGCGCCTTCGAGAACTGCGAGTTCTTCAACGTCGGCTTCACCGGACCGCAGCCGGTTCTCGACATGATGGCCGGGGTGGGAACGGGTCGGGGAGGGGCGTCGTGAAATTCACCCTTTCCTGGCTCAAGGACCACCTCGACACGAGCGCCGACGTGGCGGCCGTGGCCGAGGCCATGACCATGGCGGGGCTGGAGGTCGAGGACGTCCACGACCCCGTCGCCGCGCTGGCGCCGTTCACCGTGGCCCGGATCGTTTCGGCCGAACGCCATCCCAACGCCGACCGGCTGCAGGTCTGCCAGGTCGACACGGTCGACGGGCCCAAGGAGATCGTCTGCGGCGCGCCCAACGCCCGCGCCGGCCTGACGACCATCAACGCGCCGATCGGCGCCTATGTGCCCGGACTGGACGTGACCCTGGTCGAGAAGCCGGTGCGCGGCGTGGTCTCGCACGGCATGCTGTGCTCGGCGTCCGAGCTGGAGCTGGCCGACGAGAGCGACGGCATCCTCGAGCTGGCCGACGACCTGACGGTCGGAACCCCGGCGGCGGGCGTGTTCGGGGCCGAGCCGGTGATCGATTTCGAGGTCACCCCGAACCGGCCGGACTGGCTTGGCGTCGCCGGCATCGCCCGCGACCTGGCGGCGGCCAGCCTCGGCCAGCTGATCACCCCGACGGTGGAGCCGGTGGCCGGGACCTTCCCCTCGCCGATCACGGTTCGGATCGAGGCGCCGGAGATGTGCCCGGTGTTCGCCGGGCGGCTGATCCGCGGGGTCAGGAACGGGCCGTCGCCGGAGTGGCTGCAGCACCGGCTGACGGCCATCGG
>NZ_DASWTO010000034.1:0-22006 GCF_036402095.1 Brevundimonas sp.
CAGCGCCCAGGCGTTCGCCGAAGCGTCGGCCAGCTCCCATTTCAACGCCCGCGCCTACGACGTCGGCGGCATGCGCGGACGCGGTGGCGGCGGCACGGTCTACGTCGGCGGCGGCTATGGCGGCGACATGGGCGGCTACGGCTATGTCGGGGCCCCGGTCTATTACGACATCGACCGTCGCGTGCTGGCCTGCGCCAGCGCCCCGTTCGGCTATGTGGTGACCGGCTTCGGCCGCGAGGGCCGCCGCCCGCCCTCGTGCGGCGGCCGCTATGGCCATGAGGATCACGGTTTCGACCGCGGCGGCCGCTACGGCTACAGCGAGCGCCACGACGCCTACGGGGAAAGCACCTACGAGCGCTACGAAAGCTACGAGGAGTTCGAGAGCTACGAGGCGTACGAGGAATACGGCGAATACGACTGGGGCGGGCGCCACGAGGACGCCGACTACGGCATCGGCGACTACGAGCGCGGCTATATCGACGGCCGGCGCGATTGCGACTGCCGCGAGCCGGCGCCCTATCCGCCGCCCTACCTGCCCGAGCCGCCGCGCTACGAGCCCCCGGCCCCGCCGCCGGCGCGGCCGCACCGGCCCCGGCGTCCGCGCCACGACGCCCCGCCGCGGCAGGAATACCGGCAGGAGCCCGGCGAACGGGGCTAGGCGGCGAACCCGTCGATCGACTCGACGATGGCCGAGGCGGCCGTCAGCGGATTGTCGGCCCCGATCACCGGCCGGGCCACGACCAGATGCGTCGCTCCGGCCAGCAGCGCCTCGCGCGGCGTGGCCACCCGCTGCTGGTCGCCCCGGTCCGCGCCCTCGGGCCGCACGCCCGGGGTGACGATCAGGAAGTCCGGACGCCCCGCCTCGCGCGCGATCTCCCGCACCCGCGCCGCCTCCAGCGGGCTCGACACCACCCCGTCGACGCCGCAGTCCAGGGCCTGCCGCACCCGCCGCTCGACCAGATCGGCGGCGCTGAAGCCGTAGCCCAGGTCGGTCAGGTCGGCGTCCGAGAGGCTGGTCAGCACCGTCACCGCCAGCAGTTTCACGCCGGTCCCCGCCGCGTCGCGCCCCTTGACCGCCCCGCGCATCACCTGCGGCTCGGCGTGGACCGTCAGCAGGTCGCAGCCGCCCTCGGCCACGGCGCGCGCCGCGCCTTCCACCTGGGCGCCGATGTCGTGCAGCTTCCAGTCCTGGAAAACCGTCTTGCCGCGCGCCCTGAGCTCGTGGGCGAAGGCCACGCCGCCGGGCCGCGCCAGCAGCGTCAGCCCGATCTTGTAGGCCGAGACCGTGGCCCCGATCCGGTCGACCATCTCGCGCGCCGCCTCGATGGAGGGCAGGTCGAGGCCGACGATCAGGCGGGAGTCGGTCAGCACGGGCGTCATGGCGTCGCTCCTCTGGCTCAGCTAGAACTGGACGCGCGGACGGGCGTCAGCCTTGATGGCCGTGGTCTGGGTGAATTGCAGGGCGAGGTCAGCACATGGACGCGGTCGATCTGGGCGTCAACCTGTTCGTGGCCCTGTTCGCCCTCGTCGATCCGATCGGCAACGTGCCGATCTTCGCGGCGGCGACGGCGGGGGCCAGCCTGCGCCAGCGCCTGTCGGTCTCGGCCCTGATCTGCCTGTTCATCGTCGCCTTCCTCGCCTTCTTCTTCTTCACCGGCCTGGGCCTGCTGCAGTTCTTCGGCATCTCGCTCGCGGCGTTCAGGATCGCGGGCGGCATCCTGCTGCTGCTGCTCGGGCTCGACATGACCCGCGAGGACTTCCTCAAGATGTTCGCCGACGCCGACGCCGTGGCCGACGCCAAGGACGTGCGCGGCTACGCCCGGCGCCGGTTCCAGCGGCTGGTGGTGCCCTTCGCCATGCCCCTGCTGATCGGCCCCGGGGCCATCTCGACCATCATCATCCAGGCCGGGGAGGCCGAGAAGATCGGGCCGGCCGGTCAGGCCGCGGGCCTCGTCGCCATCGGCGCGGCGGGCCTCGCCACCTTCGCCTGCTTCGCCGCCACCGGCCCGATCAGCCGCCTTCTCGGCGAGGTCGGCATGGCCATCGTCGTGCGGGTGCTGGGCCTGATCCTGTGCGCCCTCGCCATCCAGTTCATCCTGCTGGGCCTGTCGGAAGCCATCCCCGGCATGATCTCGGGCGCGGTGACCACGCCGTATCCGAGCGGCGGGCACTGACCGGGGGTCATATCCGCTTCAGCCGTTTCGCGTGGCCGCCGACCATGGCCAGGGCCAGCCGGTCCGGCAGGTGTTTGGCGAGGCCGGCCAGCAGGTTGTTCATCGCCCCGGGCGTGACTGAGGGCCGGTTCGCTTCGCAAGCCGCGTAGCCGACCCGGGCCACATGGTCGGCGGTCTGCCACATCCAGCCGGGGTAGGCGGCGGAGACCTCGGCGCGCGTGCCGTTGGCGTCATGGAACTCGGTCAGGGTGTAGCCGGGGCAGAGGGCGGTGACGTGCACCCCGGTCCCGCGCAGCTCCAGATGCAGGCCCTGCGAGGCCTTGATCAGGAACGACTTGATCGGCCCGTAGAGGGTGTCGCCGCCCGTAGCCGGCATCCGCCCGGCCAGAGAGGCGACGTTGAGGATGCGGCCGTAGCCCCGCTCGACCATGCCGGGCGCGAACAGCCGGGAGAGCTCGACCGGCGCGGTGAGCATGACGCGGATCATGGCGGCGTGGGCCTCCGGATCGGTCTTGAGAAAGCGGGCGGTGCGGCTGAAGCCGGCGTTGTTGACGAGGCCGTCCATGGTCACGCCTTTCGCCGCGATGGCGTCGTACAGGCGGCGCGGCGCGGCGGGGTCGGCGAGGTCTTCGGGAAGGACGGCGGCGGTCGCGCCCTGCCCCGCCAGTTCGTCGGCGAGGGCGCGCAGCGGGCCTTCGCGGCGGGCCGTGAGCATCAGGTCCCAGCCGTTTGCGGCGTAGACCCGGGCCAGGGCCGCACCGATGCCGGCGGAGGCCCCGGTGATCAGGACGGTGCGGCGCCGGACGGTCAGGCGGCGACCGGGCAGGACGAATGCGGCGCGAAGGGCGCCAGGGACGGCGGATCCTCGGCCAGCAGGTCGGCGATGGTGATCTTCGACAGGGCCTCGCCGGCGGCGCGGTCGGCGGCGGTCAGGGCCTTGGCCACCTGACGGGGAATGTGGGTGCTGACCGGGCAGTTCCTGGCCCCGGCCGGCGGCGAACCGAGGTGGGCGCAGCCGTTGACCGCGCGCAGCACCGTGTCGAGGCTGATGGTCTCGGGCCGGTGCAGCAGCCAGGCCCCGCCCGAGGCGCCCGGCCGCGTGGCGATCAGGCCCGCCTTGGCCAGCAGGGCCGTCACGCGCCGCACCACCACCGGATTGGTCGGGATCGAGGCGGCCAGAACCGCGCTCGGCGCGGCCTCGGCCGGCGAGTAGGCGCCCTTGTGGGCCAGATAGGCCAGGGCGTGGGCGGCGACGGGAAAGCGTTGGCTGTCGGACATGGCGTTGTCCCCAAGATAGGACGCCGGCGGCGCTTTCACAAACATCGTTCCCGGCGGCCGCCCGACTCGTGCAACCTTCGCATCCGCCGCACGATTGAACCGCCCGGTGAAAGGGCCTAAAGGCTCGCCGCTCTTTTGATGGGAACCGCGCCGTGCGGCGTCCCGGAGGCACTTCATGGTCGGGGCCACTCCCCAAGGTGAAGACGGCAGGTCCGCCGCGAATTCCCCAGCATCCCAGGACAAGTCGGTCGCTCCGGCCCACCCGCACCCCGCGGCGGCCGGCGAGGGCGGCCACGTCAAGGCCGGCAAATGGGGCCTGATCATCGGCGCCATCGGCGTCGTCTTCGGCGACATCGGCACCAGCCCGCTCTACGCCATGCGCGAGGCGCTGCACCACAGCCGCAGCGGCGGCACGGCCGAGCTGGCCATTCTCGGTGTCGTCTCGCTGGTGTTCTGGGCCCTGATCCTGGTCGTGACCCTGAAATACGTCGTCTTCCTGATGAAGGCCGACAACAAGGGCGAGGGCGGCACCCTGGCCCTGATGGCCCTGGCCCAGCGCGCCGTCGGGCGCCGCTCCGGCCTGATCTTCCTGCTCGGCGTCTGCGGCGCGGCCCTGTTCTACGGCGACGGGGTGATCACGCCCGCCGTCTCGGTGCTGTCGGCGGTCGAGGGCCTGCGCGACGCGCCGGGCCTGTCGGGGCAGCTCGACAGTTTCGTGGTGCCGATCGCGGCGGGCATCCTGATCGCCCTGTTCCTGATCCAGTCGCGCGGCACGGCCAGCGTGGCCCGCTTCTTCGGCCCGCTGACGGCCATCTGGTTCCTGATCCTGGCAGGGCTCGGCGTCTGGCACATCTTCGACGACCCCTCGATCTTCCGCGCCCTGTCGCCGCACTACGGCGTGCTGTTCCTGTTCGACAACGGCTTCCTCGGCTTCGTCATTCTCGGCAGTGTCTTCCTCGCCGTGACCGGGGCCGAGGCGCTCTACGCCGACATGGGGCATTTCGGTAAGGCCCCCATCCGCATGGGCTGGCTGTGGTTCGTCCTGCCATGCCTGACGCTCAACTACCTCGGCCAGGGGGCGCTGGTGCTCGACAACCGCGCCGCGGCCGAGAATCCGTTCTGGATGATGGTTCCCGAGGTCGCCTACTGGCCGGTGCTGGTCATGGCCACCATCGCCACCGTCATCGCCTCGCAGGCCGTCATCACCGGCGCCTTCTCGGTCACCCAGCAGGCGGTGCAGCTGGGCCTGCTGCCGCGCATCGACATCCGCAACACTTCGGAGAGCCAGGCGGGGCAGATCTTCGTGCCCTCGGTCAACATGATGCTGATGCTGGGGGTGCTGGCCCTGCTGGTCACCTTCCAGACCTCGACCAACCTGGCGGCCGCCTACGGCATCGCCGTCACCGGCTCGATGTTCGTCGACAGCCTGCTGGCCTGGTTCATCGTCCGCAAGCTGTGGAAATGGTCCCTGCCCCTGTCGCTCGCCGCCATCAGCCCGCTGATCGCGCTGGACCTGGTGTTCCTGACCTCGAACATGCTGAAAATCCCGCAGGGCGCCTGGTTCCCGCTGGTGCTCGGCGCCGCCCTGGTGCTGCTGATGTGGACCTGGGTGCGCGGCACCCAGATCATCTCGGAGAAGACGCGCAAGGACAGCCTGCCGCTGACCGACCTGATCGAGATGCTGCGCGCCCGGCCCCCGCACCGCGCCCCGGGCACGGCGATCTTCCTGACCTCGGACCCCGACATCGCCCCCGTCGCCCTGATGCACAATCTCAAGCACAACAAGGTGCTGCACGAGAAGAACGTCATCCTGACCGTGCGCACCACCGACCGGCCGCGCGTCGCCGAGGCCGACCGGGTGCGCATCGAGCCGATCTCGGACGACTTCAAGAAGCTGGTCATCTCCTACGGCTTCATGGAGCGGCCCAACGTGCCCAAGGCGCTCAACGTCTGCCGCAAGCAGCAGGGGCTGAAGTTCGACATCATGTCGACCAGCTTCTTCCTCGGCCGCCGCTCGATCATTCCCTCGGCCAGCCAGGGCATGCCGCTGTGGCAGGACCGGCTGTACATCTTCCTGATGCGCAACGCCGCCAACCCGACCGACTTCTTCCACATTCCGCCCGGACGGGTGGTCGAGCTCGGCACCCAGGTGTCGGTGTGAGCCGCGCGCCGTCAGGCGGCGGCAGCAGCTCCGCCGCGCGCGGCCGCCGCATGGCCGAGAAGTCCCGCGGGCCGCGTCCGCCGAAGGTCCAGCTGCCGCGCGACGAGGCCGCCGACATCGGCGTCGAGGCCCGGCTGGCCGCCGGTGTGCTGCTGAATGCGGCGCTGGAGGGGCGCGGAGGACTGGACGCCGCCCTGTCGTTCCGCGAGGTCGCCGACCTGCCGGGCCCCGACCGCGCCTTCGCCCGCGCCGTGGCCATGGCCGCCCTGCGCCGCCTCGGCGAGATCGACCAGATTCTCGATCGCCGCCTGCAGAAGGGCCCTCCGCTGGCGGTGCGCACCATCCTGCGCGTCGCCCTGGCCCAGACCCTGGTGCTCGAGACCCCCGCCTTCGCCGCGGTGTCGACGGCCGTGAAACTGGCCGAGCGCGATCCGAAGACCCGGCCCTACAAGAACCTCGTCAACGCCGTGCTGCGCGGCATCGAGCGGGAAGGTCCCGGCCTGACAACCGCCGAGTCCAACCTGCCCGACTGGCTGTCCGCCCGCTGGCGCGCGACCTATGGCGAACCGGCGCTGGCCGGGCTGGCCCTGGCCGCCCGCGAGGAGCCGGCCACCGACCTCAGCCTCAGGCCGGGCGCCGATCCCGCCGCCGTGGCCGAGGCCGTCGACGGCGAGGTCTTGCCGGGCGGGACGGTGCGCACCGGCCGGCGCGGCGACATCTCCGGCTGGCCCGGCTTCGAGGACGGAAGCTGGTGGGTCCAGGACGCCGCCGCCGCCATTCCGGTCCGCCTGCTGGCGCCGAAAGCGGGCGAGACGGTCGCCGACTTCTGCGCCGCCCCCGGCGGCAAGACCCTGCAGCTGGCCGCCGCCGGCGCCGCGGTGGTGGCGCTGGACCGGTCGGACAAGCGGCTGGACCGGCTGCGCGCCAATCTGACCCGCACCGGCCTGACCGCCGAGGTCGTGGTCACGCCCGCCGAGGACTGGGACGACCCGCGCACCTTCGACGCCGTCCTGCTCGACGCCCCCTGCACGGCCACCGGCACCTTCCGGCGCAATCCGGAGGTGCTGCGCGCCACCAAACCGGCCGATGTGGCCAAGCTGGCCGACGTCCAGCACCGTCTGCTCGACGCCGCCGCCGGGCGCGTCAAACCGGGCGGCCGGCTGGTCTATTGCGTCTGCTCGCTGGAGCGCGAGGAGGGCGAGACCCAGGTGATCGCCTTCCTGCGCCGCAACCCCGCCTTCCGGACCGCCCCCGCCGTCCCGGCCGACCTCGGCGCCCCGGCGGAGGCCCTGACCCCGGAAGGCTGGCTGCGCGTCCTGCCGTCGATGTGGGCGGAAAAGGGCGGGCTGGACGGGTTCTTCATCGCGCGGCTGGACCGGGTGGGGTAACCGGCCACCTTCTCCCCCTGGGGGAGAAGGTGGCCGGGAGGCCGGATGAGGGGTGAGCCGGCTCCGGACCGGCCATCGGTCCGCCTGCCTCAAACATCCCCCTCATCCGAGCGGCTGCGCCGCCCACCTTCTCCCCCGGAGGGGAGAAGGAAACACCGCCGTCTCGTGGTTTACGCCGGCCCGTCCAGCACCGTGTAGGTGATCGGCGTCCGCACCTCGAAGCCGAGCGTCTGGTACAGGGCGATGGTCGCCGTATGCGCCGCATAGGCGTGCAGGAAGGCCTGCTCCCGGCGTTCGAGAATGCGGCCGGTGACCACCCGCATCAGCGCCCCGGCGTAGCCCCGACCGCGAAAGTCGGGATGGGTGCAGACGCCGGAAACCTCGGTGAAGCCCTCCGGCTTCATCCGCTCCCCGGCCATGGCCACCAGCCGGCCGTCTTGCTTCACGCCGATGAAGTCGCCGAGCCGGTGGGTCTTCTCGAAGAACGGACCGGGCACGGTCAGGGTGGCCAGCGCCAGCATCTCGGCCGCGTCCGCCTCGCCCAGCGGCTCGAACGCCACCGCCTTGCCGCCGCCGTTCAGGGAGGACGCGACCATCTGCACGCAGGCGGCGCGGCTGCGGACCACCGCCCCCGGCGGAACGGGCATGTCGGCCGTCTCCACCAGGCCCATGCCGTTCGGCGACAGGTTGAGCCGCCCCAGCGCTTCCGTGGCTCCGGGAGAATCGTCGGCCGCCGCTGCGAACAGGCCGTAGGCCGGATCGATGCGCCACGCCCGGGCGTCGCCGAGCGCGAGCGGCGCCTGCCGTCCGGTCAGGGCGCTCCAGACGGGTCGGTCGAGAGGGTGCTTCAGGGCCATGCGACCTAACTAGGTGAAGCGCCGCCGTTCGCCAGCCCCTCCCGGGACGCCAGGTCCGGAAACCGCGTCTAGGCCCGCCAGAAGCCGACGATCTTCCTGACCTCGTCCAGCACCGGATCGGCGATGGCCGTGGCGCGGTCGGCGCCGTCCTTCAGCACGCGGTCGATCTCGGCCGGATCTGCCATCAGCCGGCGCATCTCGGCCGTGACCGGGGCCATCGAGGCCACGGCCAGCTCGGCCAGGGCCGGCTTGAAGGCGCCGAAGCCCTTGCCGCCCCACTCGCGCAGCACCTGTTCGCGGGTCTCGTCGGCGAGGGCGGCGTAGATGGTGACGAGGTTCTTCGCCTCGGGCCGGGCGTCCAGTCCCTCGACCGATTCCGGCAGCGGCTCGGGATCGGTCTTGGCCTTGCGGATCTTGGCGACGATGGAGTCGGCGTCGTCGGTCAGGTTGATGCGCGACTGGTCGGACGGGTCGGACTTGGACATCTTGGCCGCCCCGTCGCGCAGGCTCATGACGCGCGGAGCCGGCCCCTGGGTCAGGGGCTCGGGCAGGGGGAAGAAGCCGGGCACGCCGAAATCGTTGTTGAATTTGGCGGCGATGTCGCGGGTCAACTCGAGGTGCTGCTTCTGGTCCTCGCCCGTCGGCACCTCGGTGGCCTTGTACAGCAGGATGTCGGCCGCCTGCAGCACCGGATAGGTGTAGAGGCCGACCGACGAGCGCTCCTTGTGCTTGCCGGACTTCTCCTTGAACTGGGTCATCCGGTCCAGCCAGCCGAGCCGGGCGACGCAGTTGAAGATCCACGCCAGCTCGGCATGGGCCCGCACCGCCGACTGCGGGAAGATCACCGAGCGCGCCGGGTCAAGCCCCGAGGCCAGATAGGCGGCCGCGATCTCGCGCGTCTGGGCGGTCAGCAGGGCCGGGTCCTGCCACACGGTGATGGCGTGCAGGTCGGCGACGAACAGGAAGCAGGGCGCGCCCGTGTCCTGCAGCTGGGTGAACCGCTTCAGGGCCCCGAGATAGTTGCCCAAATGCAGGGCGCCGGAGGCCTGGATGCCGCTGAGGATGCGGCGCGGGCCGGCGTAGGCGGCCGGGGCGGGAGAGGAAGGCGACGCGTCTGACATGAGCGGCAAATGCCCCAGCGGGACCGCGAGGGCAACCCGCCCGCTCTAGCGCGTCCGGCGGATCAGGCCGCGGACCTCGGCGAAGGTGACCGCGCGGGTGGCGAAGGCCAGCGCCACATAGGTCAGGCCGCCGGCGCCGGTGACCAGCAGCAGGGCCGCCTCCTTGGCGCCGTGGCTGGTTCCGAGGCGGCCCAGCAGATCGGCCACGGGCGCTTCGTAGCTGGAGCGGAAGGCGGCGGCGATCCCGACCACCACCGCCAGTCCCGCCGAGGCCGCCGCGATCCGCGCCAGCCGCGAAAGAGCCGCGGCGCCCGGGCGGTACAGGCCCCTGCGCCACAGGGCGCCGCCCAGCAGCAGCACATTGGTCCAGGCCGCGGCCGAGACCGCCGCCGCGATGCCCGGTATGCCCCAGCCGGCTCCGAAGAACAGCCCGATGGCGAGGGCGGCGTTCACCGCCACCGACACGAGGGAGAAGGTCATCGGGGTGCGGGTGTCGCCGCGGGCGAAGAAGGCCGGGGCGAGGATGCGGATCAGCACGAAGGCCGGCACGCCCCAGCCGAACTGGAACAGGGCTCGCGCCGTGTTGACGGCGTCGAACTCGAGGAAGGCCCCGCGCGTGAACAGGGCGTCGATCAGGAAATAGGGCATGGCCATCAAGGCCGCCGCCGCCGGCAGGGTTAGGGCCATGGACAGGGTCAGGGCCTCGTCCATCGAAGCCTGCTGCTGCTCGTGGTTCCCGGAGGCCACGGCCCGCGACAGGCGCGGCAGCAGGGCGATGCCGATGGCCACGCCGACGAGGCCCAGCGGCAGCTGGTACAGCCGGTCCGCCGTGGCCAGCCACGTCCGCCCTCCGGCCACGAAGCTGGACAGGTTGCCCGAGATGAAGACGTTGATCTGGGTCGCCGAATTGCCGATCGCGGCGGGGATGGCGGTGATGATGATGGCCTTGACCGCCGGGCTCAGGGTCGGAAATGCGAGGCGGATGTTCGCCCCGGCCTTGCGCGCCGCCCACCAGCACAGGCCGGCCTGCGACACCCCGGCCGCCAGCACCGCCCACGAGGCGGCATAGGCGGCTCCGATCTGGTCGCCCTGGGCCGGGATGACCGCGGCGAGCATGATCAGGTTCAGCAGGATCGGATAGGCGCCCGAGACGATGAACCGGCCGCGGGCGTTCAGCACGCCCGACAGCAGGGCGGCGATGGCCATGCACGGCAGATAGGGCATGGTGATCTGGGTCAGGATCACGGCCAGCTTGAAGCGCGCCGGGTCGTCGAGGAAGCCGACGTTGATGACGGTCATCAGCCACGGCATCGTCAGCTGGGCGATCACCGTCAGGACGACCGTGGCGAAAGCCACGGCGGCGAGGGCGTCGGTGGCGACCTTGTCCGCGACCGCCTCGCCCTCGACCTGCAGCGTCCGCGCATAGGCCGGCACGAAGGCGGCGGCGAAGGCCCCCTCGGCGAAGATGCGGCGGAACAGGTTCGGGAAATTCAGGGCGGTGTTGTAGGCGTCCGCCGCAGGGCCGGCCGAGGCGCCGAGCGCGGCGGAGATGACCACGTCGCGGGCGAAGCCGGCGAGGCGGCTGACCAGGGTCAGGCCGCTGAAGATCGCCGACGACCGCATCATGCCGCCGCCCTTGCGCGCCGTCGTCGCCGACGCCGGCGGCTGGACCAGGGGCTCGGAGGTCCCCGAGGCCGACGGCACGGCCGGCGCGGGCTCCATGGGTTCCGGGGCGGGCGGGGTCTTGTCGGCCATGAAAGCGCCTTAGCCTGCTTCCGGCGCGCGCGATACCGGCCGCCGGGCGGGCCGCAGCCGCCCGAGTTCGGAGACGTCGCGCAGGCTGGCCCGCACGGGCGCCGAACGCCGGCCCTCGGTCCGCTCCTTGCGGTCCAGAACGGCCTCCAGCCCGGCCCGCAGCTGCTCCAGCGCCGGGCCCGCCTTCGGCTTCCGGCCCCGCGCGTCGGTGACGTAGAAGCTGTCCACGGCCCGCTCGCCGAAGCCGGCGATATGGGCCGAGCGGATCGACAGGCCGGCGCCGGCGAACACCCGCGCCAGATCGGCGAGCAGACCGGGTCGGTCGGCTCCGGACACCTCGACCACGGCGGCGGTCGGGCTCTGCTCCAGGTCGATGATCGTCGTCGGCCGCACGTCGAAGGCGGCGCGCCGCGGATTGAACGGCGCGGGCGCCGCGCGGACCCGCCCCGCCTGGCCGCGCGCCGCCGCCTCCAGGGCCTTGAGCAGGCGTTCCAGCCGCCGCGGCTCGGCCTGTCCGTAGGGAGCGCCGGCGCCGTCCTGCAGTTCGAACACGTCGAGCGCCGCGCCGTCCTCCGCCGTCGCCACCCGCGCCCCGACCACGTCGGCCCCCGCGGCCGCGAGGGCCTCGGCGAGGTCGGCGAACAGGCCCGGCCGGTCGCCCGCCGCCACCGCCACCCGCGTCGCCGAGGCGTCGCCCCCGTCAGCGGCGGCCGCGTCGAGGACCCCGGCGGCGACCCCTTCGGCCCGGGCCCGGGCGATCAGCGCCGGATAGTCCTCCAGCGGATCGGCGCGCGCGATGTCCTCGCCCCGGAAGGCCGCCTCGGTGCGCTGGTAGAGGTCGCGGATCAGCTGCCCCTTCCAGCCGTTCCACACGCCCGGGCCGACGGCGCGGATGTCGGCCACGGTCAGGATCAGCAGGGTGCGCAGCCGCTCGGGGTCGCCGACCAGCTCGGTGAAGGCGCGCACCGTCTCCGGGTCCGAGACGTCGCGCTTCTGGGCGTAATCGCTGAGCGCCAGGTGATTGCGCACCAGCCAGACGACGAACTCGGTGCGGCGCGGGTCGAGCCCGAGCCGGTCGCAAGCGCGGCGCGCGGCGATGGCCCCGTCCTCCAGCTGGCCGCGATCGCCGCCCTTGCCGACGTCGTGCAACAGCATGGCCAGCATCAGGGCCTCGAAATCGTCGATGCGGTGGACGATCTCGCTCGCGACCGGATGCTCGGCCTTCAGCTTGCCGCGCCAGATGTCGTTGATGATGCCGATGGCCTGAAGCGTGTGCTCGTCGACCGTATAGGCGTGATACATGTTGAACTGGGTCTGGCCGACGATCCGCCCCCATTCCGGCAGGAACCGCCCCAGCAGACCGGTCTCGTTCATCAGCGTCAGCACCCGGTAGGGCCGCTGTCCCTGGGCGAGGATGTCGAGGAAGGCCCGGGCCGCCTCCGGGTCGCGGCGCAGCGACGGCGTGACCAGCGACAGCGACCGGCTGACCGCCGAGAAGGCGTCGGGGTGCAGGTCCAGATCGTGGGCGTCGGCGCAGCGGAACAGCGTCAGCAGCTTCTCCGGCGCCGCGGCGAAGACCTCGGGCCCGGTCACCGACAGCCGGCCGGCGTCCTCGACGAAGCCTTCCACGCCGAGGTTCTTGCGCCGCCCCGGGATCAGCCGCGACAGACTCAGGGTCGGCTTCTGCTGGCGCGCCTCCAGCTTGGCCGACAGGGCGCGGGTCAGGCCGCCGACGTCGCGGGCGACGAGGAAGTAGCGGCGCATGAAACGCTCGACCGCCGGCTCGTCGCCGCGCCCGCGCCAGCCCATGCGCCGGGCCACCTCGGGCTGCAGGTCGAAGGTCAGTTTCTCCTCGGCCCGCCCGGCCACGAGATGCAGGTGGGCGCGGGTCCGCCACAGGAAGTCGAAGGCCTCCTCGAAGCTGCGGCGCTCGCGCGGCGTCAGCAGGTCGTCCATGACCCGCGCGCCCAGCGGACTCTCGGGCGCCAGCGAGCGGGCGATCCAGAACAAGGTGTTCAGGTCGCGCAGTCCGCCCTTGCCGTCCTTGACGTTGGGCTCGACGCGGTAGCGCACGGCGCCGGCCTTCTGGTGCCGGGCGTCACGTTCCTCCAGCTTGGCGGCGATGAAGGGTCGGGGATCCGCCTTGACCACCATGGCGCGGAAGCGGGCGATGAAGTCGTCGGCCAGCCGTTCGTCGCCGGCGAGAGGCCGCGCCTCCAGCAGGGCGGTGCGCACGGTCATGTCGGACTTCGCCAGCGCCAGGCATTCGTCGACCGAGCGCGCCGACTGCCCGACCTTCACGCCGAGGTCCCACAGCACGTAGAGCATGAATTCGATGACCTGCTCGGTGCGCGGGATCGGCTTCCACGGCCGCAGGAACAGCAGGTCGAGATCGGAGAACGGGGCCAGCACGCCGCGGCCGTAACCGCCGACCGCGATCAGGCTGAGGCGCTCCGCCTCGGTCGGATTGGGCGCGGGGTACAGGGTCCCGGTCGCGAACCGCCACAGGGACGTCAGCATCTCGTCGGCGGCGGCGGCGTACAGCCGGGCCACCTCGACGCCGCCCAGCCCGTACTCCAGCCGCTGGGCCGCCCGCGCCCGGGCCGCGTCCCACGACTGCCGCAGCAGGGCGGTGGCGGCGGCGCGCGGATCGGCCGCCGCGGCGGCGTCGGCCCAGACGTCGCTGTCGGGCCCGCGCACATCTGCGGTGTCGGCCGGGCGGCGGCTGCGGGGGCTCATCGCGCCGGTATAGACCGTGACGCCGGCCTGCGCGACAGTGGCGCGAAGGCTGCGGAGGGGACGGCATGATCGGGATACGGGGACTGCTGGCCGCCGCCCTGCTCGCCGGCTGCGCCCCGGTGGCCGTTTCGCCGGCGCCGCCCGAGAGAGGACCGGTCGCGGCGGCGGCCCGCGCCGACATCGTCGCCGAACTGAACGCGGCCCGCACCGACCCCGCCGGCTACGCCCGCAAGGTCCGGGCCTTCCGCGCCCTGTTCCGGGGCGATCGCATCGAACGGCCCGGCGAGACCGCCGTGGTCACCCGGGAGGGCGTGGCCGCCGTCGAGGAGGCGATCGCCTTTCTCGAACGGCAGACGCCGCTTCCGGCCCTGCGCGGCCAAGCCGGGCTAGACCGGGCGGCGGGCGACCATGCCGCGGATCAGGCCCGCAGCGGGGCGGTGGCCCACGCCGGCGGCGACGGCTCCAGCCCGGGAGAGCGGATGCGCCGTTACGGCCGCTGGTCGGCCACCGGAGAGGCCATCGCCTATGGGCCGCACCGGGCCGAGGACGTCATCCTGCAGCTGATCGTCGACGACGGCGTGCCGGACCGGGGCCACCGCCGGATCCTGTTCAATCCAGTCTATGAGCAGATCGGCGCCGCCTGCGCGCCGCATCCGGTCTGGCGCGAGGTCTGCGTCCTCGACTTCGCCCGCCCGGTCAGGCCTTGATGGCCTTCAGGCGGTAGAGCGCCTCAAGCGCCTCGCGCGGCGACAGTTCGTCCGGCTCGATGGCGGACAGGGCGTCCTTCAGGGCCGAGGACGGCGGCGGGGCCGGCGGCTCGGCGGCCGCGAACAGCGGCAGGTCGTCGAGACTGACCGCGGCCGACTTTTCGCCCTCGAGCCGGTCCAGCACCTCGCGGGCGCGGCTGACCACAGCCGCCGGAACGCCCGCCAGCTTCGCCACCTGCACGCCGTAGGACCGGTCGGCGGCGCCCGGCGCGGCCTCGTGCAGGAACACCAGATCTCCGTTCCACTCCTTCGCCTTCATCGACAGGTTGCAAACGTGGGCCAGCCGCGTCTCCAGTCCGGCCAGCTCGTGATAGTGGGTGGCGAACAGCGTCCGGGCGCGGTTGCGGTCGTGCAGCGCCTCGGCGACCGCCCATGCGATGGCCAGGCCGTCGTAGGTCGCCGTGCCGCGGCCGATCTCGTCCAGCACCACGAAGCTGCGATCCGTCGCCTGGGTCAGGATGGCGGCGGTTTCGACCATCTCCATCATGAAGGTCGAGCGCCCCCGGGCCAGGTCGTCGCCCGCGCCGACCCGGCTGAACAGGCGGTCGACCACCCCAAGCCGCATGGCCCTGGCCGGCACGAAGGCGCCCGCCTGGGCCAGCACCACCAGCAGGGCGTTCTGGCGCAGGAAGGTCGACTTGCCGGCCATGTTCGGGCCGGTGACGATCGACAGCCGGGCGCAGCCGGCGCCCGAGCCGTCCAGCCGGCAGTCGTTGGGGGTGTAGGGATCGCCGGCCGACTTGACCGCCGCCTCGACCACCGGGTGACGCCCGGCCGTGACCTCGAAACAGGCGGTGTCGTCGACCGTTGGCCGCACCGCCCCGACCTCCTCGGCCCACTCGGCCAGGGCGGCGTGGGCGTCCAGTTCGGCCAGGGCCTCGGCCACGGCCTGCAGGGGCTGGGCCAGCGACTGGACGGTGCGGCGCCAGACCTCGAAGGTCTCGCCTTCGATGGCCAGCGCCCGGTGACCGGCCTGGCTGATCTTCGCGTCCAGCTCGGACAGTTCGACAGTGGTGAACCGGACCTGATTGGCGAGGGTCTGGCGATGGATGAAGGGACTGTCGCCGGTGGGTCGAAGCAGCGGCTCGGCGGCCCTGGCCGAGGTTTCGAGGAAATAGCCGAGCACCGCGTTGTGGCGAATCTTGAACGGCACGCCCGAAGCAGCGACGGCCCGCGCCTCCAGCTCGGCCACGACCCGGCGGCTGTCGTCGCGCAGCGCCCGCGCCTCGTCCAGCTCGGGCCGGAAGCCGGCGTTAACGAAGCCGCCGTCGCGGGCCAGGTGCGGCGGCTCGGCGACCAGCCCCTCGGCCAGATCGACCAGCAACCGTCCGGAGTCCGGCGACAGCGCCAGCCGCTCAAGACAGGCGGAGAGGCGCGCCGGCGGACCGGTCAGGGGATCGCGCTCCGGCGGAAACAGGCCGGCGACGCCCTCGGCCACCGACAGGCCGGCGCGGATCGCCGCCAGGTCGCGCGGGCCGCCGCGTCCCAGCGCCAGCCGCGACACCGCCCGGGCCACGTCCGGCGCCGCCCGCAGCCCGTCGCGCAGGTCGCGGCGCAGATCCCGGCGGTCCAGCAGCCACTCGACCGCGTCGAGGCCGTGATTGATGGCGACCGGATCGCGCAGCGGACGGGCGATCCGTTCCGCCAACGCCCGTGCGCCGCCCGCGGTGACCGTGCGGTCCAGGCAGGCCAGCAGCGACCCGTCGCGCTCGCCGCGCTGGGTGCGGTCGATCTCGAGGCTCAGGCGGGTCGCCGGGTCGATGGCGAGAAAGCCCGTGTCGCCCGACCGACGCGGCGGCGACAGGGCCGGAATCTTCCCCGCCTGGGTCGTCTCCAGATAGGCGGCGATCAGTCCCAGGGCCGAGACTTCGGCCTCCTCGAAGGCGCCGTAACCGTCCAGGGAGGCGACGCCGTACAGACGCTCCACCCGCACCCGCGCCCCGACCGGCTCGGCCAGCGCCTGCGGCAGGGCCTGGACCACGCCGCCCGAGCCGTCGAGCGCCGCCTTCGCCGCCGCGTCGGAGAACAGCCGGTCGGGGACCAGCACTTCCGACGGCCGGAATGAGGCGAGGGTGGCGGCGAGGTCGTCCAGCGAACAGGCGACGACGTCGACCGACCCGGCCGACAGTTCGACCACGGCCACGGCCGCCCGGCCCTTGCGGACGGCTGTCGCCGCCAG
Organism: Brevundimonas sp.; assembly: GCF_036402095.1. Lineage (GTDB taxonomy): Bacteria > Pseudomonadota > Alphaproteobacteria > Caulobacterales > Caulobacteraceae > Brevundimonas. The sequence continues at coordinate 16,420 of NZ_DASWTO010000034.1, forward strand.
ACGGTTGGCCCCGCGCGCATCCAGCAGGGAGTCCTCGGTCAGCGTCCCGGGGGTCACCACGCGGACGATGTCACGGCGCACCACCGCCTTGGAGCCGCGCTTCCTCGCCTCCGACGGGGCCTCCAGCTGCTCGCAGATCGCCGCCTTGAAGCCCTGCCGGATCAGCCGCGCCAGATAGCCGTCCAGCGCATGCACCGGCACCCCGGCCATCGGGATGTCCTCGCCCTGATGCTTGCCCCGTTTGGTCAGGGTGATGCCCAGGGCCGCCGCGGCGATCTCGGCGTCCTTGAAGAAGAGCTCGTAGAAGTCGCCCATGCGGAAGAACAGGATCGCGTCCGGCGCCTGGGCCTTGGCCGCCAGAAATTGGGCCATGACCGGCGTCACCCCTTCGGGAGACGGGACGGCTTCGGCTTTCGGCGGATGGGCGAGGGGAGCGTTCATATGAGCGCCGCAAGGTGAAGGATTGCGGGCGCCCCCTCAAGCGTTCCCTTGCGGGATCGTGCGCACGAGGCCGACCGCTGGTGAGGCGGCGTCACAGGCGCCGGCGATCGGCAGCGCTGGTTCGTCACAAAGGACACAAAGGAAAGCACGAAGGACACGACGGGGGCCGAGCCTCGTCCCGCGCAGAGCGCCTTCAATTCGACGAGGGCCGAAACGCCTGCGGCGCCGCCCGCCCGGTCGCGTCGTGTCCTTCGTGACTTCATCTTCTTCGTGTTCTTTGTGACGAACCGGCCAGCCGTTCAGCCCCGCCGTCCTGCACAACCGCTTGTCTGAACAGGGCGGGGCTGCGACAAGCGGGGCAGGCGGTTAAGGGAACGCGGTCCAACACCGCGGCTGTGCCCGCAACTGTAGGCGGCGAGACGAAAGATCAGTCCGGGGCTTCGGCTCCGGCGTCACTGGCCCCGTCCTTCGGGAACGGCCGGGAAGGCGCGATCCTCCGTCTTTGACCCGCAAGCCAGGAGACCTGGCCGCCGACGTCGCTCGTCCGCTGCCCGGGACCAGGCAGAGGCGCGGTGATCCGTCGAGGCGACCCGACACTTGCGCCGTTCCTTCCGGAACGGGTCGGTCGCCATCCTCACGTCGCCGCGATGCGCTCGCGCGGGGACGACGGAGATATCGCCCATGCGAAACCAACCCGCGCGATCCCTGCTTCTCGCCACGGCCGCGGCCGTTTGCCTCCCTGTCCCAGTCCAGGCCCGGACGCCGGACGATCCAGACCTGCTGCCGGAGGTGGTGGTCACCGCCACCCGCCTGCCGGCCATCGTCGCCGACACCCCCGGCGCCCGGGTCATCGACCGCCGGACCATCGACCAGCGCGGCGCCGTCTTCGCCGCCGACATACTGACCGACGTGCCCGGCCTGTCCGTGGTCCGCTCCGGCGCCTTCGGCGGCGTGGCCCAGGTGCGGATGCGCGGGGCGTCGCCGGGCAAGACGCTGGTGCTGATCGACGGCGTCCCGGTCAACGACCCGGCCGAGGTCAACGGCGCCTTCGATTTCTCGGGCCTCGAACTGTCTGACGTCGAGCGGATCGAGGTGCTGTCGGGGCCCCAGTCCTCGCTGTGGGGTTCGGACGCCATAGGCGGGGTGATCGCCTTCACCACCCGCGAGCCCGACGGCCTGGCCTTCGAGGCCGAGGCCGGTTCGTTCGACACCGTCCGGGGCCGCCTCGCCGCCGGCGTCTCGACCGACCGCTACGGCTTCGGCGCCTGGGTCTCGCATTTCGACACAGACGGAATCTCGGCCGCCGACGCGGCCGACGGCAATCCGGAGGCGGACGGCTTCAGCTCGACCACCGCCGGCGCCCGGGGCCGCTACGCCTTCAGCGGCGCCGTCTCCGTCGACGGTGCGGTCCGCTGGACCGACAGCCGCGCCGACCTCGACGGCTATCCGGCTCCGGCCTTCGTCCTCGCCGACACCGCGGACACCCAGGCCAGCGAGCAGTGGTCCGGCTTCGGCCGCCTGCGCCTCGAGGCCTTCGGCCTGTCGCACCATTTCAGCGTCTCGGCCTCGGACATCGCCCGGGAGACGGTCTCGGCCTTCCCCTCGGCCTTCGAGGCGGACCGCCAGGCGTACCGCTGGCAGGCGGACGGCGAGGCGGCCGGGATCGCCTTCGCGCTCGGCGCGGAGCGGGAGGAGACCGAAGGCAGCCTCTCGACCGGCCTCACCGAAGACCTCGGCACGACCTCGGCCTTCGCCACCGCCCGGATCGCGCCGACGGACCGGCTGAGCCTGTCCGGAGCCCTGCGCTTCGACGACACGGACGACTTCGGCTCGAAGGCCACCGGCCGGGTTTCGGCGGCGTTCGACGCCGGCGCCGGGGTGACCCTGTCGGCGGCGTACGGGACCGGCTTCAAGGCGCCGTCGATCAGCCAGGCCGTGTGCGACTTCTGCTTCTCGTCCCGACCCTTCCCGGTGCTGCGGCCGGAAACCGCGGCGGGCGCCGAGGTCGCCATCGGCTGGGCCTCGGCCGACGGGCGCCTCGAGGGCCGGGTCACCGGCTACCGGCTCGAGGTCGAGGACCAGATCACCTACGTCTTCGATCCCGCCAGCTTCGACAGCGTCTATGTCAACGTCGCCGAGACGGCGACCGACGGGGTCGAGCTGGAGGGGCGGGCCCGGCTCGGCGGCGGCTTCGATCTCAGCCTCGCCTGGGCCTGGACCGACGCGCGGGACGGGATCACCGGGGCCCGTCTGCTGCGCGTGCCGGAACGAACGGGCTCGGCGACGCTCGGCTGGACGGGCGACCGGCTCTCCGCGGCCCTGACCGTGCGCGGGGAGAGCGACCAGGACGACGCCGGCGGCGTGCGCGAGGCCTTCGTGACCGCCAACCTCAACGGCTCCTACGCCCTGACCGGTCGGGTCTCCCTCACCGCCCGGATCGAGAACCTGGCGGACGAACGCTATCAGCAGGTGTTCGGCTACGGCGAGCCGGGCCGCTCGGCCTATGCGGGGCTCAGGCTGCGCTACTGACGCGGCGGAAGCCGGCGGCGGCCGCCGTCGCCGGCTCCAGCTGCAGGGCGGCCCAGTCCAGCGCCGGGGTCTGGGCGTTGGCGGCCGCCACGACGGCCCGCAGCTCGGCCGCCGAGGCGACGCTGGCGATCACCGCCGTCACTTCGGGCAGGCCCATGACATAGGCCAGGGTGGCCTGCATCGGATCGATCCTCGCCTCGGCGAGACGCCGGCGGATGCGCGACAGGGCGTGGGCGTGGCCGGCCATTTCGGGCGGCAGCGGCTCGCCGCTGATGAACAGCAGGCCGTCGGCGAACACCGAGGTGGCGTGGACGGCCACATCCAGCGCCGCCAGTTCGGACAGGACGCCGGTATGCTGGACGCGCTGGTCGAGCAGGTTCAGCGGCAGTTCGACGACGTCGGGCTGGAACCGGCGCGCCAGCAGGGCGGGACCGTCCTCGAGGGCGGCGCGGAAGCCGATGTGGCGATAGAGGCCGCGCTCCTTCAGCGATTCGAGCCGGTCCCACAGCGCGCGGCCCTCCGCCCCGGCCAGATCGCCGGCGCAGGAGACCAGAAGGGTGTCGCCGCGGGGCAGGCCCAGCCGTTCCAGCGAGCGGCGCGCCCGCGCCTCGACCCGGTCGACGCCCTCGGTGATCGGCACGGTTCGCACGGTGACGCGGAAGGGCGAGGGAAACGGCCAGGCCTGACCGAGTTTGCGCTCGCCGTCGCCGTCCGGCCTGGTCGCCACGAGGGTCACGCCGGCGTCGGCGGCGGTCTGCAGCAGGAAGCGCAGGGCCTCCTCGCGCGCGCCCGCGGGCAGGGGGGCGTAGGAATTCACCGCCCGCACAGGCTCATGGACGACCGCCACGGCCAGTTTGTCGAGCGGAGAAGGGGCGCGATGGGGGATCACCGGCGGACTGTGACCGCGAAAGTTTAAGGCCCCCCTTCCGAGACCTTGCGGGAATCTTACCAGCGGAACGCCGTTCGCGGCCGCGCTCAGGCCGCCTGCCGGCCCAGGGCGGCCAGTACGCCCTCGCCATACCGGTCCAATTTGGTCTGACCGACGCCGGGAATATGCGACAGCCGCTCGAGGTCGCCCGGCTCGGCCATGGCGATTTCCAGCAGCGTCCGGTCCTGGAAGATCACATAGGGCGGCACCCGCTGCTCGGCCGCGCGGTCCCGCCGCCACGCCCGCAGGGTCTCGAAACGGGCGCGCACGTCGGCGTCCATCGATTCGAGGGCGGCGTTGCGGCCGGTGCGGACCCGGTCGCGCGAAGCCGTCGCCCGCGCCGGCGCGAGACGCACCTCGATGACGCGCTCGCCGCGGTAGACCGCGCGCACCGCCTCCGGTTCGCCCAGTCTGACCAGCGGCTTGCCCTCGTTGGGATCCTCGACCAGCAGGCCCTCGAACATCAGATGGTCGAGCACGTCGCGCCAGGTGTGCAGGGCCGTGTCGGCCCCGATGGCCCAGGTGGACAGCGCCGTCTCCCACGGCTGTACGTCCTTCGTCTTGCCGAGCAGATGGTCGATCACCCGGCCGCGGCCGAACCGCTCGCCCAGCCGCTGCACCGCCGCCAGCGCCTTCTGGGCCTGGACGGTGGCGTCGAACAGGGCCGGCGGATCTTGGCAGATGTCGCAGACGCCGCAGGGGCGGGCGTCGGTCTCGCCGAAATAGCGCCGCACCGCCTGCGGCCGGCACACGGCGCCGTCCAGCATGGCGAACAGCTGGCGCGCCTTGCGCACCTGCACCGCCTTGACCTCCTCGGCCATCGGCCGGCCTTCCAGCCGCCGCAGCGTCCAGGCGATGTCGGACGGCCCGTACAGGGTGACGCCCTCGGCGGGCTCGCCGTCGCGCCCGGCCCGGCCGATCTCCTGCCAGTAGGCTTCGAGCGAACCCGGCGGGTCGGCGTGGATGACGAAGCGCACGTCGGCCTTGTCGACCCCCATGCCGAAGGCGATGGTCGCCACCATCACCGCCCCGTCCTCGGCCAGGAAGCGCTCCAGCCGCCGGTCGCGGTCGCGCGCCTCCATGCCCGCGTGGTAGGCGATGGCGTTGGTCCCGGCCTCGCGCAGGGCCTGGGCCACCCGCTCGCAGCCGTCGCGCGAGCCGCAATAGACCACGCCGGACTTGCCGCGTCGTCGCCTGACCAGATCGATGACCGCGGCGTCGGTGCGGGCGCGCGAGCCGTTCTCCTTGCGCACCGCCGAGAGCTGCAGGTTCGGACGAGCGAAGCTGTCGACCACCACCCGCGCCTCGCCGAGCCGAAGCGAGCGGACGATGTCCTCGCGGGTGCGGGCGTCGGCGGTGGCGGTGACGGCGATCCGCGGCACGCCGGGAAACAGCTCCGCCAGCCGGCCGAGCGTCCGGTAGTCGGGCCGGAAGTCATGTCCCCATTGCGAGACGCAGTGCGCCTCGTCGATGGCGATCAGCGACAGCGGCAGGTCGTGCAGCCGGTCGATCAGGTGCGGCTGGGCCAGTCCCTCGGGCGAGACATAGAGCAGATCCAGTTCGCCGGCCCGCGCCGCCCGCCAGATCTCCGACCGGTCGTCCAGCGAGACGCCGGAATCCAGCCGGGCCGCCGCCACCCCCTGCTGTCTCAGGGCCTCGACCTGGTCGGTCATCAGGGCGATCAGCGGC
>NZ_DASWTO010000035.1:0-6044 GCF_036402095.1 Brevundimonas sp.
GCGGCGGCCGGAGCCCGGACCGGCGCCGAGGCGGGCTCCTGGGAGGTGGAGTCGCCGTTCAGCAGCACCTCGACATCGGCCTTGCCCCGCAGTTGCTCCAGAAGGGCGCGAACGCCCTCGTAGGTCAGGTAGCGGACGATCTGCGGCCGGGCCTGCTCCAGCGTCGGCGGCGTCTCCTTGCGGCGATCCTCGACCCGCAGCACGGCCCAGCCGCCCTCGGTCTGGAACGGCCCGACGGTCGAGCCCGCCGGCTTGTCGCGCAGGGCGTTGGCGTAGGCCTCGGGCATGACGTCCAGGGTGCGGTAGCCGAGATCGCCGCCGGAATAGCGGGTGGCGTCGTCGATCGAGCTCTGGGCGGCGACGGCCTCGAACGTCGCGCCCTGGGCGAGGATGCCGATCACCGCCTCGGCCTCCGGGCGGGTGCGCGACAGGATCAGGCGGGTGCGGATCTCCTCCGAGGTCTCGGCCAGCTGCAGCTGCTCCTGGTAGAGTTCCGCGACCTTGCGGTCGGTGATCTCGCCGTTGACGACGGTCTCGACCAGCATGTCGCCGAGAATGCGCTCGCGCGTCGCCGCCAGCCGGCGCTGGGCGAGGGCGGAATTGTCGAGGCCGCGGCGCTCGGCCTCGCGGGCCAGCAGTTTCTGGTCGATGACCTCGTCCAGCACCCGGCGGAACAGGTCCGAGCTGACGTCCAGCGGCTCGCCCTCCCCGACCAGACCCTGGGCCACCGCCTCGCGTTTGACGTCGGAGGCCCAGATCGTCTCGTCCTGCACCTTGGCGACGGCGCGGTCGCCCGGCTCGGGCGGCCTGTCGGACCCACCGCCCCCGCCGCAGGCGGATACGGTGAGCACCGCCGCGAGCAGCGCCGGGAACAGGGCGCGGACCAGAATCCGGGGCTGGATGAGGCTCATTTCGGGGCGTGCTCCGTCACGGGCGGCAAAGGCCCTCGCGTTGACAGGGATAAGGCCGGTGCTTAAGTCCCGCCTGCGCCCAAGTCGAGGGGTTTTCGAACGTTCGCGCGGCCCTTGCGCGCGCCTGTGACAGGCGCACCGGGCCGCCGCCGCCGAGGCCTCGCCCGGCGCATCGTCGCCGCCGCTCCTTCGGGACCGTTCCAGTACCAGAGCCCCAGCCGCTCGCCCGCCTTCGGATCATTCATGCTCGGCATCGCCAAGAAGATTTTCGGCTCCTCCAATGACCGCAAGGTCAAGGACTTCATGGGCCGGGTGCAGAAGATCAACGCGCTCGAGGCCCGGTTCGCCGCCCTGTCGGACGACGAGCTGCGGATGATGACCGACACCTTCCGCGACCGGATCGCGGCCGGCGAGTCGCTGGACAAGCTTCTCAACGAGGCCTTCGCCGTGGCGCGGGAAGCCTCCAAGCGCGTGCTCGGCCAGCGGCAGTACGACGTTCAGCTGACCGGCGGGATGATCCTGCACGACGGCGGCATCGCCGAGATGCGCACCGGCGAGGGCAAGACCCTCGTCGCCGTGGCCCCCGTCTATCTGAACGCCCTGAGCGGCAAGGGCGTCCACGTCATCACCGTCAACGACTATCTGGCCCGCCGCGACGCGGAATGGATGGGCCGGGTCTACCGCTTCCTCGGCATGGAGGTCGGCGTTATCGTCAACGGCCTGTCGCAGGGCCAGCGCCAGGCGGCCTACGCCGCCGACATCACCTACGGCACCAACAACGAGTTCGGCTTCGACTATCTGCGCGACAATCTGGTCTACGACCGGCGCGAGATGGTGCAGCGGCCGCACCATTTCGCCATCGTCGACGAGGTCGACTCCATCCTGATCGACGAGGCGCGCACGCCGCTGATCATCTCGGGCCCGACCGAGGACCGTTCGGACCTCTATCTGACCGTCGACGAGATCATCAAGGACCTGATCCAGGACAAGTCGACCTACGACCTCGACGAGAAGCAGCGCCAGGCCCTGCTGACCGAGGAAGGCTCCGAGAAGATCGAGGAGATCATGGAGCAGCGCGGCCTGTTCGCCGCCGACACCACTGGCCTGTACGACGCCGCCAACATCAGCCTGGTGCACCACATCAACCAGGCGCTGCGCGCCAACACCCTGTACCAGAAGGACAAGGACTACATCATCCGGGCCGGCGAGGTCATGCTGATCGATGAGTTCACGGGCCGCATGATGCAGGGCCGGCGGCTGTCGGAAGGCCTGCACCAGGCCATCGAGGCCAAGGAAGGCGTCAAGATCCAGCCCGAGAACCAGACCCTGGCCTCGGTGACCATCCAGAACTATTTCCGCCTCTACGAGAAGCTGTCCGGCATGACCGGCACGGCCGCGACCGAGGCCCAGGAATTCCTCGACATCTACAAGATGGATGTCCTCGAGGTGCCGACCCACCGCCCGGTCAAGCGCATCGACCACGACGACGAGATCTTCCGCACCGCCGCCGAGAAGAACCTGGCCATCGCCGGCCTGATCGCGGAGTGCCACGTCAAGGGCCAGCCGATCCTCGTCGGCACCGTCTCGATCGAGAAGTCGGAGGTCCTGTCCGAACTGCTCAAGACCTTCGAGTACGAGGTCCCGGTCAAGACGCTGAAGCCGCAGCACCAGCACCTGCTAGAGAAGGTCGCCAGCGACGACGAGAAGGTCCGGCGCGAGGCGAAGAAGGCCTACCAGGCCCTCAAGGACGAAGATTTCGATATCGAGATCAAGCGCGGCAAGGGCATTCCGCACAGCGTCCTGAACGCCCGCCAGCACGAGCAGGAAGCCTTCATCGTCGCCGATGCGGGCCTGCCCGGCGTGGTGACCATCGCCACCAACATGGCCGGCCGCGGCACCGACATCCAGCTGGGCGGCAACCTGGAAATGAAGCTGCAGAAGTGGCGCCAGGAACAGCGCAACCTCGGCATCGAGATCACACCGGAGACGGAATCCGCCATCGAGGCCGAGTTCAAGGCCGAGATCGCCGTGCAGAAGGCGAAGTCGCTGGCCGCCGGCGGTCTGTTCGTGCTCGGCACTGAGCGGCACGAGAGCCGCCGCATCGACAACCAGCTGCGCGGCCGCACCGGCCGTCAGGGCGACCCCGGCACGTCGAAATTCTTCCTCTCCTGCGAGGACGACCTGCTGCGCATCTTCGCCGGCGACCGGCTGGACGCCATCATGCGCAGCTTCGGCGTGGCCGAAGGCGAGGCCATCAGCCACCCGTGGCTGAACCGGGCCGTCGAGACCGCCCAGAAGCGCGTCGAGACCCGCAACTACGACATCCGCAAGAACCTGCTGAAGTACGACGACGTCGTGAACGACCAGCGCAAGGCCGTGTTCGAGCAGCGCCAGGAGTTCATGGACGCCACGGACCTGTCCGAGCTGGTCGCCGAGTTCCGCAACGACGTGATCACCGACCTGATCGACAAGCATATGCCGCCCAAGGCCTATGCCGAGCAGTGGGACATCGACGGCCTGGACGAGAAGGTGAAATCGACCCTCGGCCTCGACCTGCCGCTGCACGAATGGGCCGCCGAGGAAGGCGTCTCGAACGAGGAGATCGAGGAGCGGCTGATGGCCGCCGCCGACGCCCGCGCGGCCGAACGGCTGGAGCTGATCGGCGCCGAGCAGACGCGCGGCCTCGAGAAGCAGTTCATGCTGCAGATGATCGACATGCAGTGGCGCGAGCACCTGGTGCACCTCGACCACCTGCGCGGGGTCATCGGCCTGCGCGGCTATGGCCAGCGCGATCCGCTGAACGAGTACAAGACCGAGGCCTTCAACCTGTTCGAGACGCTGCTCTACGAACTGCGCCACAAGGTCACCCAGTGGCTGATGACGGTCGAATTCCGCTTCGAGCCGCCGCCCGCGATGGAGCTGCCGGAGTTCCAGGAAATCCACCTGAACCCGGGCACCGGCGAGAACGAGATGGCCAATCCGGCGGCGCAGTCGCCCGAGGGCCTGCTGCAGGGCGAGGACCGCGCCCGCCTGCCGGCCGGGGCCCTGCCGCTGAACTGGGAGCGCACCCCGCGCAACGCCGACTGCCCCTGCGGTTCGGGCCGCAAGTTCAAACACTGCCACGGCGCGCTGGTCTGATCGTGACGGGCGCGCGCAAGGACCTGTTCTCCCGCGCCCTGTCGCTTGACCCCGGGCGGCTGCATTTCGCCGCCCACAGCCATCACCTGTGGCCGGACGCCTCGTTCGACGGCCAGGTGCGGGCCTGGGTCGAGGCGAACAAATTCGCCGATCGCAAATGGGACCTGGTCTTCGGCGACGTCGTGCCGGAGGCCCAGGCGCACGTCGCCCGCGAGCTGAACCTGCCGTCGCCGGACACGGTGGTGTTCGCGCCCAACACCCACGATTTCCTGCTGCGCATCTTCTCCGGGTTCGAGGGGAAGCCGGTCCGCATCCTGTCCACCGACGGCGAGTTCCACTCGTTTCGCCGCCAGGGCGAACGCTGGCAGGAGGCCGGCGAGGCCGTGGTCACCCGCGTGCCGCTGCATCCGTTCGAGACCTTCGAGGACCGTTTCGTCGAGGCGGCCCGGAGCGGCGGTTTCGACTGGATCGTGCTCAGCCAGATCTTCTTCAAGACCGGGCAGGCGTTCGGGCGCCTGGCCGATCTGGCGGCGCTGGCGGATCCGGCCGGTCCGTGGGTGCTGGTCGACGGCTACCATGGCTTCATGGCCGCGCCGACCGATCTCTCGGCGGTCGCCGACAAGCTGTTCTACGTCACCGGCGGCTACAAATACGCCATGTCCGGCGAGGGCGCGGGCATCCTGCACGCGCCGGACGGCTTCTGCCCGCGGCCGGTGGCGACCGGCTGGTTCGCCGAGTTCGGCGACCTGATGGGCCGGCCCGAGGACGTGCAGTACCGCGCCGACGCCGGCCGGTTCTGGGGCGCCACCTTCGACGCCACGCCGCTGTACCGTTTCAACGGCGTGCGCCGGATGCTGGACGAGGCGGGCCTGACCACCGCGGACGTCGCAGACCACGCGCGCGGGCTGATGCGCCGCTTCCAGGACCTCATCGCGGCCGGCGAGGCCGGGCGGCTGGACCGGGCGGAGCTGATCAATCCCGTCGCCAACGAGCCCTTGCGCGCGCGCTTCCTCGCCTTCCGGCACCCGGACGCCCAGGCGTGGCGGGCGCGGCTGCTGGACGCCAATGTGGTCACCGACGTCCGTGACGACACCATCCGGTTCGGCTTCGGCCTCTACCAGGACGAGGCTGACGTCGACCGCCTCGCCGAGGTCTGCAAGCGCGTGCTCTGACCGGGCGTCAGAAGAAGGTCGTGTCTTCCGACCGTTTCGGCTCGGGCGCCTTGCGCGGGGCCGGCGGGGTCGCCGGACGGGCGGGCGCAGGCGTGGTTCCCGGCGCCGGCGTGACTCCCGGGGCCGGAAGCGGCTGGCCGTCCGCCGGCGGGATCGGCGGCAGCGTCGGATAGGGCAGGCTCTCGGGACTGCCGTCGCCAGGCCAGGCCGTCGGCGGCGGCACGCCGTCCGCGACCACCGAGGGCGGCTCGACCCGGTCCGGCGCGTCCAGATCGTCCCGCACGAAGGCCCATGAGCGGCTGTCGGAACAGGCGCAGGCCTTCATGTAGCCCTCGCGGTCGCGCCAGATGATCAGCGGGTAACGGGTCTGCAGACCGACGCCGCCGAGATACTGACTCAGCTGGGCCGAGAATGCCCGCCCGGCGTCGACCACGGCGGTCCGGGCCAGGCTGCCGTCGGCCGCCGGAATGCCGGCCGCGGTCCAGTTGTTGGCGGGCGTCGCGGTCCAGCGCTGGTACAGGGTCCAGTCGCGCGTCAGCCACAGCTCGGCGACCGTGGCCCGTTCCGCCGCCGTCGACTGGCTCAGCCCCTCCCGGTCGGACCGGGCGAAGACGATGATCCGCACCTCGACCCCGGCGGCGCGCAGCTTGGGCGCTTCCTCGCGCTCGTAGCGCTGCATGGCCGCCGAGTCGCGGTAACCGATGATGTAGAGGGGTTCGCCCCCGCCCCCCGCCGACAGCCACGAGGCCCCGTCCAGCAGCTGCTGGATCTCTCCCTGGTGGCGCGTGACCGTCACCGGCTGGAAGCGGGCGTAGAAATGCTG
>NZ_DASWTO010000036.1:0-44044 GCF_036402095.1 Brevundimonas sp.
TGGTGTGGCTGTTCCTGTTCGCCTTCGTCTACGTCACCTTCGGGTGACCGCAGGGCCCTCAGGTCTGAAACATCAACCGGCGCGGATCGACCCGATCCGCGCCGGTCTGCTTTGCCGCTGCCCGAACTGCGGCAAGGGCCCGCTGTTCGCGGGTTTCCTCAAGGTGGTGGAGCGGTGCGCCGTCTGCGGCTTCGACTTCACCCGCCTGAACACCGGCGACGGCGCCGCCGTCTTCGTGATGCAGGTCGCCGGCGCGCCGGTGGTGTTCGGGGCCCTGTTCGTGCAACTCGCCTACAGCCCGCCGATGTGGGCCATGGTCGCCGTGGCCCTGCCGCTGGTGGCCGGCCTGTCGCTGGGCCTGATGCGGCCCGGCAAGGGCGTCATGATCGCCCTGCAGATGCGCAACCGGGCGGGACAGGCGCGCCATGAACACTGAGACGACCCGCGGCCGGTTTCCCTGGGGCCTGACCATCGCCTCGGCCCTGTCCTTGGCCCTGCTGGTCTCGCTCGGGTCCTGGCAGGTGCAGCGGCTGCAGTGGAAGCGGGGACTGATCGCCGGGGCCGAAGCCGCCGCCGCCCGTCCGCCGGCTCCGCTGCAGGACGTCGTTCGCGGCGGGAGCGTCGAGTTCCGGCGCGTGATCGTCGACTGCCCTGGCCTGCGCACCGCCCCGTTCGTCGAACTGCAGACCATCCACGAGGGCCAGGCCGGCGTCCGTCTGATTTCGGCATGCCCGATCGGCGAGGAGGTCTACCTGGTCGACCGCGGCTTCGTCGCCGACGTGATCTCGGCGCGGCCGCCGGTGACCGCCGACGTCACGCCGTTGCGGATTGAGGCCGTGGTCCGTACGCCGTCCGGCCCGGGCCCGATGGCCCTGCCGCCCGAAGGGAGCCGCTTCTACGCCCGCGACGCCGCCGCCATGGCGCGCGCGCTGGACGCCGACGGCCGCCTTGCGCCCGTGACCCTGTTCGCCATCACCTCGTCCAATCCTGAATGGCTGGCGCTGAAGCCGTCCGCGCCTCCCGCGGCCTTCGCCAACAACCACCTCGGCTATGCGATCACATGGTTCGGGCTGGCGCTGGCCCTGGCCGGTGTCTACATCGCCCTGCTCCGGCGCAAGCTGAACCCCCGACCCCGGGAAGAGAGACCCTCCTGACCGCCACGCTCCACACCCTGTCCAACGGCGTCCGCGTCGTCTGCGATCCCATGCCCGGCCTGCGCACCCTGGCCCTGACCGTCTCCGTGCGCGGGGGCGCGAAATGGGAAACCGAGGCGACGTCGGGATGGTCCCACTGCCTCGAGCACCTCGTGTTCAAGGGCGCGGGCGACATGGGCGCGCGCGACATCGTCGAGCGGATCGAGGCCGAGGGCGGGTCGCTCAACGCCTCGACCGGCTATGAGCGCACCAGTTTCGAGGTGCGGGCGCTGCACGGCTCCCTGCCGCTGGCGATGCAGGTCGTGTCTGACCTGGTGTTCCGCCCGACCCTCGACCCGGACGAGATCGAGCGCGAGAAGGACGTGGTGGCCCAGGAAATCGCCGAGGCCTTCGACACGCCCGACGACCACGTCTTCGAGATGGCCCAGACGCGCGCTTTCGAGGGTCAGCCGCTCGGACGTCCGATCCTGGGCTCGGTCGCCAGCCTGAAGCCGATCACCCGGGCCTCGATCAGCGACTGGCGCGCCCGGCTCTATTCGCCCGACCGTATGGTGGTGGCGGTCTCGGGCGCCGTCGACGAGACCGAGCTGCTGGCCCTGGCCGAGCGCTGGTTCGGCACGGAGACGACGACGCCGGCCGAGGCCCCGCCCGCGCCGCTTTTCACCGGCGGCCACGCCGCCCTGTCGCGCCGTATCGAACAGGCCAACATCGTCTTCCAGCTGCCCGCCCCCTCGGCCGCCGATCCCGCCTATGCGGCCGCGCGGCTGATGACCGAGATCCTCGGCGGCGGCATGGCCTCGCGCCTGTTCCAGAGCGCGCGCGAGGAGCGGGGGCTGGCCTACGCCATCGACGCCTATCACGAGCCGTACGAGGACGCGGGACTGCTGGGCGTCTACGCCGGCGCTGCGGCCGACAGGGCGGTCGAGCTGGCCCGCGTCTGTGCGGCCGAGTTGAAGGCGCTGGCGGAGAGCGGCCCGACGGCGGCGGAGCTGTCGCGGGCCAAGGCGGTGATGAACGCCGGCCTGTGGATGTCGGACGAGAGCCCGGCGGCGCGCGCCGGCCGGGCGGCGGCCCAGGTGCTGATCTTCGGCGCTCCCATCGCCTCCCAGACCATGGCCGACCGCATGCTGGCCCAGAGCGTCGACGACGTCCGGGCGGCGGCTGCGGCGTCGTTGTCGGCCGGCCGGGCCGCCACCGCTGTGCTTGGGCCCAGGGCGGCCGCCGCCGCCGGTCCGGCCTTCCGTGACGCCCTTTTCGCCTGATCCCCGGGCGGCTATTCTCGAACCATGGCCCTGCTGGACTGGATCAACGAGGCGACCGGTCCGGTCGTGAAGGGCGAAGGCGTGACGCTGCGGGCGCCCCGCGGCGCGGACTACGAGGCCTGGGCCGCCCTGCGCCAGTCGTCCCACGCCTATCTGCAGCCGTGGGAGCCCACCTGGCCCGAGGACGACCTGACCCGGGCCGCCTTCAAGCGGCGCCTGTCGATCTACGCCCGCGAAATGGACGCCGGCAACGCCTGGCCGTTCTTCATCTTCGCCGACGCGAACCAGGCGCTGGTCGGCGCCATCACCCTGTCCAACGTCCGCCGCGGCGTCGCCGAGTCGGGCACCCTGGGCTACTGGATCGGCCAGCCGTTCGCGGGAAGGGGCCACGCCACGGCGGCCGTGCGGGCCGTGGTGGCCTACGCCTTCGACGAACTGAAGCTGCACCGGGTCGAGGCCGCCTGCGTGCCCACCAACCTGGCGTCGCGCCGGGTGCTGGAAAAGGCCGGCTTCGAGCTGGAGGGACAGGCCCGGGCTTATCTCAAAATTAACGGCGCATGGGCAGATCATCTGCTGTTCGGCGTCGTCAACGGCGGGGCTGGACGCGCGGCCGACCTCGGGTGATCCTTGGCGCCGCCCTGTCGGGATCGTCACGCGTTTTGAACACTCGCTCCAGAAGTCTGGCCTGGGACGCGACGACCGCCATCGAGGCGCTGGCCGCCGCGGACACGGCGCTGTGGATCTGGACCCCCTCCGACGACCAGATGCGGTTCACCGGCGCCACCCGGGCGCTGGGCCTCGGCCCGCTCGCGCCGGAGTGCTCCGGCGCCGCCTTCACCGCCGTGGCCGTGCCCCAGGACCGCTCGCTGGCCGAGCGCATCCTCAAGCCGCAGGCTGAGGGAACCGAGATCGCCGTGCGCCTGCGCATGCGCGAGTCCGAAACCTGCCTGTGGCGCGGCGTCTGGCTCGAGGACGGGCTGCGCGCCGCCGGGGTGGTGGCGCTCGAGACCAAATTCGCCGCCTCGCACCTGGATCAGCTGACCGGTCTGCTGGACCGCCGCACCTTCCTGACCCGCGCCGGAGAGACCCTGACCCAGCCGGGCGACTACGAACTGGTCGTGGCCGACGTCGATCGCCTGCGCCGCCTCAACGAGGCGCTCGGCCATGAACGCGCGGACCTGGTGCTCGCGGCGCTGGGCTCGCGCCTGAACGGCGCCTTCCCGCAGGAAGCCAATCCCGCGCGCGTCGGCGAGGACGAGTTTGCGGTGATCGTGCCGCGCGGCGCCGGGGCCGCCTCGGAACGGCTGCGCGAGGCCCTGGAACAGCCGCTGAGGGTCGCCGGCTTCGACATCTATCCCACCGTCTCGATCGGGGCCGTGGTGGCCGAAGGCGGCCCGGACGCCTCCGATCCGGCCGAGCTGCTGCGACGCGCCGAACTGGCGGTCGAACAGGCCAAGACCGCGGGCCGCGGCGGGGCGGCCGCCTACGGGCGGGCCCTGGAGTCCGACAGCCTGTCCCGGCTGGCGCTGGAGGCCGACCTGCGCAACGCCTTCGTCCGCGGCGAGATCGAGCCCTTCTACCAGCCGATCGTGAACCTGATGACGGGCGCCGTGGCCGGGTTCGAGGCGCTGGCGCGCTGGCGTCACCCGCAGCGCGGCCTTGTTCCCCCGGACGAGTTCCTCGGTCTCGCCGACGAAATGGGGCTGATGAACGACCTCGGCCTGCTGATGATGAGCCAGTCGGCGCGGCAGCTGGCCGAATGGCTGGCGCGGCATCCCTCGGCGGGCAGGCTGTTCTGCAGCGTCAACCTGTCGGTCGGCGAAATCGAGCGCGCCAATCTGGTCGAGGACGTGGCCCGCATCATCGCCGACGCCGGCCTGCCGCGCGGCGCGCTGAAGCTGGAGGTCACCGAGGGCGACATCATGCGCGACACCTCGCGCGCCGCCGACACCCTGACCCGGCTGCGCGCGGCCGGCGCCTCGCTGGCGCTGGACGATTTCGGCACCGGCTTCTCGTCTCTGACCTGGCTGGCCAAGCTGCCGTTCGATACGCTGAAGATCGACCGCTATTTCGTGCTGACCATGGACAAGGACGAGGGCTCGGCGAAGATCGTCAAGTCGGTGGTCAACCTCGGCCGCGACCTGTCGCTGGAGGTCGTCGCCGAGGGGGTCGAGAACGCCGGCCTGGCGGCGCTCCTGCTCGACGCCCAGTGCCACTACGGCCAGGGCTTCGGCTACGCCCAGGCCCTGCCGGCCCAGGAAGCCGAGGTCTATCTGAACGAGTCGCTCGCGGACGGCACCGCGCCGCTCAAGGCGCGCTCGGCCTAGGGTTCAGGCCCGGCCGCTCTGCCCCGACAGCTGCGCCGGGTCGATGCCCAGTCCGGCCAGCGCCCGGGCCCACTTGCCCTCATAGTCCGGGTCGAAGATCAGATCGGCGTCGGCCTCGGCGGTGAGCCAGACGTTCTCGCCCAGTTCATCCTCCAGCTGGCCCTCGCCCCAGCCCGCATAGCCGAGCAGCAGCACCGAGCGCCGCGGGCCGCCGGCCGGGTCGACCATCGCCGCCAGCGCCTCGCGCGTGCCGGTCATCGCCAGGCCGTCGCCGAAGGCCAGGGAGGCGTCCTCGGCCAGCCAGTCGTCGGTGTGCAGCACGAAGCCGCGCTCGCGCTCCACCGGCCCCCCGACCAGCACAGCGCGCTCGGCGGCGCCGTCCGGGGCCGTGGTCTCCAGCTTGGTCAGGACCGCCTTCAGGTTCACGCCCGGCGCCGGCCGGTCGAGGCGCAGCCCCATCGCGTGATCCGGGCGGTGGGCGCAGACGAGAATGACGGCGTGCTCGAACCGGGGATCGCTGATCCCGGGCATGGCCACGAGCAGCCGGCCGGCGAGGGAGTGGAATTGGTCCATCTTCCTATCATGGGCCCGCGCGCGGACGGTGCAAGGCCGCCGGCGTGCTGAAAGGTTGGCGCGGGGCGTCGCAGCGCCTATCTGGACCGGGAGTTCGACCTTCACGCCCAGCTTCGGAGCCTGCCATGACCGTCCAGATCGGCGACCGCATTCCTTCGGCCACCCTGACCCGCGCCACCGACGACGGCCCGAAGCCGGTGTCCACCGACGACATCTTCGCCGGCAAGACCGTGGCCCTGTTCGCCGTGCCCGGGGCCTTCACTCCGACCTGTTCGGCGAAACATCTGCCTGGCTTCAAGGAGCACCGCGAGGAGCTGGCCGGCAAGGGTGTCGACACCGTCGCCTGCCTGTCGGTCAACGACGCCTTCGTCATGGGCGCCTGGGCCGACAGCCAGGGCATCGGCAAGGACGAGATCGTCATGCTGGGCGACGGCAACGGCGACTTCACTCGCGCCCTCGGCCTGTCGATGGACGCCAAGGGCTACGGCATGGGCGAGCGCTCGCAGCGCTATTCGATGATCGTCAGGGACGGCGTGGTCGAGCAGCTGAACGTGGAGCAGCCCGGCGAGTTCAAGGTCTCGTCGGCGGAGCACATGCTGACGCAGCTTTAGGGCGCCACCGCTCACGGCGCGGCGGCTCGGCCTTTCAGGGCAGGTTCACGCCATGACGGACGTCTTCACCCCGGAGAAGCGCAGCGCCGTGATGCGGCGGGTGAAGGGCCGCGACACCGCGCCGGAACTCGCGGTGCGCCGCATCCTGCGGGCGGCGGGGATCGGCTACCGGCTGGGCGGCGCCGGTCTGCCCGGCCGGCCCGACCTGGTGATGAAGGGGCGGCGCACGGCGCTGTTCGTGCACGGCTGCTTCTGGCACGGCCACGACTGCCCGCGCGGAGCCCGCAAGCCCAAGGCCAACGCGGCCTACTGGAGCGGCAAGATCGAGCGCAACCGGGCGCGGGACGCCGCGGCTGACGCGGCGCTGGCGGCCGGAGGCTGGCGGGTCATCACCGTCTGGGAGTGCGAGATGAGGGCGCCGGACTTCGCCGACCGGCTGGTCGCCCGGGTGCGGGGTCAGGCGGCGGCGGTCACGACCTCGGCGTCCCCGGCCTCCGTCTGACCCATGGTCATCACATGGGTGATGGCCCCCAGCAGCATCGGCGGCGTGATCGGCTTGGGCACGAAATAGGTCATCCCGGCGTCGGTGCAGGCGGCGATGTCTTCCGGCGACGTGTCGGCGGTCACCGCGATGACCGGAACAAGGGCGTTGAGCCCGCCGCCGGCGCGAATGCGGCGGGTCGTCTCGCGCCCGTCCAGCTCAGGCATCCGCACATCCATGAAGATCAGGTCGAAGCTGGAGGTCTCGCAGATCTTCAGCGCGGCCATGCCGTCGGCGGCCGTGGCGATGTCGCAGCCGAGGGGCTGGAGGATCAACTGAATGGCGCGGCGGTTGATGTCGTGGTCGTCGACCACCAGCACCCGCATCGGGCGGCCTTCGTCCTCGTCCGTCCCGGGCTCGCCGGCGGCGGCCGTCGGAGCGGACGTCTGGACGGAGACCGGCGGGGCGGAATCCTTGTCGCCGGCTGCGGGCCTCTCCGCCAGCGGCTGGGACAGGGGCGGGGGCGACGCGGGGCTGGACGGCCGGCTCGAGACCCGGGTGGACAGGGCGCGGGCGACGGCGTCGCGGCTCTCCTGATCCAGCGCCGGGGCCACCTCGGCCACCGCCTTGCCGGCCTCGAGCCGCAGCGCGAGGGTGAAACTGGCGCCCTGTCCGGGCGCGCTGCGGGCTGTCAGGCGGCCGCCCATCAGTTCCGCCAGCTGACGGCTGATGGCCAGCCCCAGGCCGGTGCCCCCGTGGCGGGCGCTGACGCCCTCGGCGGTCTGGTCGAAGGGCGTGAACAGGCGGGCCAGCTGGTCGCGCGACATGCCGGGCCCGGTGTCGGACACCTCGATGAGCACCGCATGGCCGCCGGTGTCCTCGGCCCAGGCCTGGAACCGCAGGGTGATGGCGCCCTCGGCCGTGAACTTCATGGCGTTGGAGATCAGGTTGTTGAGCACCTGGCGCAGCCGCATCGGGTCGCCGCGCACCGCCGTCGGCACCATGGCGGCGCCCTCGATCCGAAGCTTGAGGCCCTTCGCCCGCGCCGGTCCGCGCCACAGCCGGGCCGTCTGGTTGAGCAGGTCGCGGAGATTGAAGTCGACCGCGTCCACCGTCATGTGGCCGGCCTCGAGCTTGGCGTGGTCCAGCAGGTCGTCGAGCAAGGCCTTCATCATCAGCCCGGCGTCGCTGATCAGCCGGGCCTGGGCTCGCGCCGAACTGTCCGAGGCGCCGCGCTCCAGCTCGGCCGAGCCGGTCAGGATGGCGCTGATCGGGGTGCGCAGGTCGTGCCCCACCGTGGCGAGGAAGGCGCTGCGGCCTTCCATGATGCGCTCGGCGTCGGCCCGCTTCTCCTCGGCCTCGATCCGGGCGGCGGTCTCCGAGACCCGGGCCTGGTTCATGCGCTGCCACGTCGAAAGACAGTAGGTGATGAAGACGGCGACGGCGATCGAGGCGGCGGTGATGAAGGCTGGAGACGCGCCGAACGCCGCCATGAAGAACGGCGTCGAGGCGAGATAGAGGAACTGCGGCGTGACCGTCAGGACGAAGACCGGCATCGACCGCGGGGCGTTGATCATCGAATAGATGGCCCCGGCCGACAGCAGCATCGCGGCGCAGATTCCGCCCATCGGCCCGCCCACCAGCCACAGCGGCACGGCCAGGCTGCCGAAATAGCCGGCGTTGATCGTCAGCAGGGCGCCGCCCGCCACATTGCGCAGGCCGCGCAGCCGGTGCACCCGGCCGGCGTTCACGGGCCCGAAGACCCACAGGTCCACCAGCTGGACGAGGAAATAGCCGAGCACCCAGCCGACGCTCAGCGTCCAGCCGAGAAGGGGGCTGAACACCAGGGCGCTGGCCGCGGCCATGCCCAGCCGCTGCAGCAGCGCCTGGCGCCGCTGGCGGATGGCGCCGGCCCAGGATGCGTCGAGGGCGGCTGCAGGCATGTCGGCTTTGGCGATCGCCATGCGGCTCCCCCGGACCGGGCGTATTCGCCCGTTCAGCATCATGCGCAACGGGCCCTAACGCTCCGTCAACGCCCCGTCCCCACGGCCTCGCCGGCTGTGGAAAATCCATCGGCCCGCAGCCGGGCGGCCAGGTCCCGCTTGATGCGTCCCACAAGGCCCGGCCCCTCGAACACCAGGGCGCTGTAGATCTGCACCGCCGACGCCCCCGCGCGAATCCGGGCGTAGGCTTCGGCCCCCGAATCGATACCCCCGACGGCGATCAGCGGCAGACGGCCTGCCGAGACTTCGGCGGCCGCCCGCAGGGCCGCCGCCGCGCGGGCCCTGAGCGGGACCCCCGACAGGCCGCCGGCCTCATCCCGATAAGGCGATCTCAGGGTCCGGGGCCGGTCCAGGGTGGTGTTCGAGACGATCAGGGCGTCGATACGGTGGTCGAGCGCGGCCTCCACGATCAGGCCGATCTCCGCCGGCGTCAGGTCGGGGGCGATCTTGAGAAAGACCGGCGTCGGATCGTCGCCCCGCGCCTCGGCCAGGCGCCCGAGCAGATCGTCCAGGGCCGCGCGCCCCTGCAGGTCGCGCAGGCCGGGCGTGTTCGGCGACGACACATTGACGGCGACGTAGTCGGCCAGGCCCCTGAGCCGCGTCAGGCCGGCGACATAGTCCGCGGCCTTGTCTTCGGTGTCCTTGTTGGCCCCCAGATTGGCGCCGATCACCGCGCCGGCAGGCCGGCGGGCGAGGCGGGCGGCGAAGGCCTCGAGCCCCGCGTTGTTGAATCCCATGCGGTTGATGATCGCCCGGTCCTCGGACAGCCGGAACAGCCTGGGCCTGGGATTGCCCGGCTGCGGGCGCGGAGTGACCGAGCCGCATTCGACGAAGCCGAAGCCCAGCCGCGCCAGTCCGCGCAACGCTTCCCCGTCCTTGTCGAGGCCTGCCGCCAGCCCGACCGGGTTGGACAGGGACAGTCCCGCGAACGACGTGGCCAGCACCGGATCGTCCGCCCTCGGCGCCGGAAGGGGCGCGACCCGCAGGGCGAGGATGGCGAGGCGGTGCGCGGTCTCCGGATCGAGGCTGCGCAGGGCGGCGGCGGCGAGGTCGGTCAGGCCCATCCGACGGCTCCGTCTTCGAAGACCATCACCCCGTCCTCCCCCACCGACAGCCTGCGCTCGGCGGTCATCGCCGCGAGGGGCAGGGGGCCGTAGAGGTGCGGAAACAGATCGCCGCCGCGCGAGGCCTCCCATCGCAGCGCCTCCCCGAGCGTCGCCGCGTCCACGGCCGCCAGCACCAGGCCGGCGCGGCCGGCGTAGTGGCGGCGCGCGGTCTCCGCCAGCTGGGCGCCGGTCGACAGGTGGATGTAGCCGTCGGCGAGATCCACCGCCGATCCCCGATAGGCCTGCGCGGGCCGGGCAGCGTCCCAGTCCCGCCCGTCGGCCAGCTTGTAGACGACCCCGCTCATTCCGGCGCCAGGTCGCGCGGCTGCAGATAGCCCTCCAGCGCGCAGCGGCCCGCCACGTCGACGCTGAAGATCGCCGCCGAACCGGGGGGGAAGCCGCCCGCCATCCGGTCGAGCACGGACGGCGAGGCGGCGCTCTCGATCAGGTATTCGACGGCCAGCAGGTGGACGCCCGGATTGTGGGCCACCAGCATGAGGCAGCCGGCCTCGTCCTCGGCGCCCTCGACAAGGCGGCGCAGGGTGTCCGCCCCGCCGTTGTAGAGCGCCTCGTCGTCGCGGATCTGCACGTCCCCGAAGGCGTCGTGCAGCAGGTCCCAGGTCTGGCGCGTGCGCGCCGCGGGCGAGACCAGCGCGAGGTCCGGCCGCAGCCCCCGCGCGGCCAGGGCGCGGCCCATGGCGGCGGCGTCCGTGCAGCCCCGCGCCGACAGGGCCCGGTCGCGGTCACGCCCCGAACCGGCGGCCCGCTCGGCCTCGGCGTGCCGCATCAGGATCAGTCTCTGCATGACCGCCCTTTAGGGCCTGCCGCCCCGCGTGCAAAGCGTGCAAAGCGGCGGGCCGGTCAGCCGGAAACCCGGCGGCCGCGCGACGCCGGCTGGGGCTGCAGGGCGGGCGCCAGCACCGGCGCGGTGGCGACGGCCCCGCCCGGATGCACCCGGGCATAGGCTTGGCGGGTCGCCTCCAGCAGGATGACGCCGGCCGCGCCGGGCAGCACCCGGCGGCCGATCTGCTCGAAACCGTCGGCGAAGGGCAGCAGGGGCGACCACGGCGGCACATAGAGGGTCTGCGACCAGGCGGTGGGCTCCAGTCCCGCGTCGCGCACCAGCCGCTCGAGCTGGCGCCGGGTGAACGGCCGCCCGTGTCCGAAGGGAGTCGCCTCGACCCGGGACCACAGTCCCCCGCGCGCGGCGGCGATCAGGATGATGCGGCCGGCGGGCGACAGCGCCCGCACGGCTTCCAGCAGCAGGCTGGCCGCGTCCTCCGCCTCCTCCAGGGCGTGGACCAGCAGGATGCGGTCGAAGCTGCCCGCCGCGAACGGCAGGCGCCGGTCGTCCACCAGAACGGTGCGGTTGCGTCCGACCGAAGGCCACAGCTCCACGCCCTGGCCGCCCGGCATGGCCGCGACGACGCGGCGGGCGCCGACGAAGGCGTCGAGCCACGGCGTGGCGTAGCCGAGACCCAGCACGTCGCAGTCGGCCGCTTCGCCCCAGGCGTCGTCCAGCCGCCGCGCCAGCAGGCGCCGGGCCAGCGCGCCCGCCGGCTCGCCGTAGAAGGTCCGTAGGTCCTCGATGCTGCGCCGCATGCGGTCACCATAGGCCGGGGAAGGGGCCGCTGCTAGAATGCGGCATGACCCTCGACGTTCGCCTGTTCCCCTGCCTGTCCGACAACTACGGCTTCCTGGCGCGCGACGCGGCCACCGGCGCCGTGGCCACGATCGACACCCCCGACGCCGGCGCCATCCTCGCTGCGCTTGATCAGTCCGGCTGGGGCCGGCTGGACCTGGTCCTGAACACCCACTGGCACCCCGACCACACCCAGGGCAACGCGGCCCTTCAGGCGGCGACGGGCTGCGAGATCATCGGTCCGGAGGAGGTCCGCCGGGCCGCACCGCTCGACCGCGTCGTGCGCGGCGGCGATGTCGTCAACCTGGGGGAGACGGTGCTGGAGGTGACCGACACGCCCGGCCACACGCTCGGCCACATCGTCTACCGCGACCCCGCCGGCGGCCACGCCTTCGTCGGCGACACCCTCTTTGCTCTGGGCTGCGGACGGCTGTTCGAGGGAACGCCGGACCAGATGTGGGACAGCCTGCGGAAACTGGCCGCCTGGCCGGACGAGACCACCGTCTGGTGCGCCCACGAGTACACGGCGGCCAACGCCCGCTTCGCCCTCAGCCTCGACGATCGTCCGCAGATGGCGGCCCGGGCGGCGGCGATCATGGCGGCGCGGGAGCGCGGGCAGGCGACGGTGCCGACCACGATCGGGGCGGAGAAAGCCTTCAATCCGTTCCTGCGCGCCGTCGACGCCGCCGACTTCGCGGCCCGGCGTGCGGCCAAGGATGCGTTCGCCGGCTAGGTTCTGGGCAGGATGGCCCGGATCACCCGGGCCGAGGACGGACGCCCGGCCATGCCCTCGGCGGGGTTCACCGTGACCGTCAGCACGCCGCGGGAATAGGTCACGCCCGCGCGCGGCCCCTCGACGATGCTGATCAGGCGCAGATGGTCGAGGTACTGACGCGCCGTCGGCGAGCGGGCGATGCGGATGACGGCTTCGGTGGTGACGATCATCGCCTCGACGCAGAGGGATTCCGACTGGTCGCCTTCCAGATTGACCTGCACCAGCCGGCCGCCGACCGCCTGGCTGACCAGGGCGCTGCGTTGGGCCATCAGCTGGAACAGCAACAGCGGGCCCAGCGTCGGCGGCGTCAGGCTCGGCCCGGCCCCGGTGTAGGAGGCGGGCGAGCCGCCGGGCGCGCGCGGGGTGTAGACCGTCATCCCGCCGCTGGGCGTGACCCGCAGCACCTGGTCGCCGGCGTCGTTGCGGTAGATGACGTCGCCGCGCGGCGCGGCGCTCGGCCTCAGCACCCAGGTCTCGTCGCGGCGGTCGAAGCGCAGCAGCGGATGGCGGCCCGACCGGTCGAGGATGAAGCCCTCGCCGGACTCGGCCACATAGCGGCCCACAGGCGGGAGGGCCGGGCTCGAGGGGCGCCGGTCGCGCAGCGTCTGGCTCTGCTCGGCCTGGGCGTTGCCGCGGTTCTGGGCCGCCGCTGGCGGGCCCAACCAGAGCAGCGACAGCACCGCCGCCGCGAGGGCGATCGCCATCGCGGTCGGAAGCGGCCTGCGCGCCGTTCTGACCCTCGCCGTCAAGTCCATGTCGTCTGTCGTGGAATCGCTGCGCGGCGGATTTTGGGCGGACCGGCCCTAGCCGACCAGATACTGACCGCCGTTCAGCGACAGGGTGCAGCCTGTGACATATCCGGCACGTTCACCCGCCAGCCACGACACCATGTCGGCGATTTCCTCGCCTTTTCCGAGCCTTCCGACGGGGATCTGGGCGACGATTCCGGCCAGCACCTTTTCGTCCATGGCCCCCACCATCTCGGTGTCGATATAGCCCGGCGCGATGCAGTTCACGGTCACGCCCTTGCGCGCGTTCTCCAGCGCCAGGGCCTTGGTGAAGCCGATCATGCCGGCCTTGGCGGCGGAATAGTTGGTCTGGCCGATCTGACCCTTCTGCCCGTTGATGGAGCTGATGTTGACGATGCGGCCGAAGCCCCGGTCACGCATGCCGTTGATGACCTGGCGCGTCATGTTGAACACGCTGTCCATGTTGACGCGGATCACATCCGACCACTGCTCGGCGCTCATCTTGTGGAAGAAGCCGTCCCGCGTGATGCCGGCGTTGTTGACCAGGGTGTCGATCGGCCCGAGCTCCGCCTCGACCTCGGCGACCGCTCGCTGGCAATCCTCGAACGAGCCGACGTTGCCCTTGACGACCATCACGCCCAGTTCCCGGGCGGTGGCCCGCGCGGCGTCCTCGTTGCCGGAATAGCCGGCCGCGACGGCCATGCCGTCCTCCTTCAGGCGCTGAACGATCGCCTTGCCGATGCCGCGGGTGCCGCCCGTGACCAGAGCCACTCGTGCCATGTCCGTTTCCCTGTCCTGAAGCGGCGGCCTCTCATCCGGGCCGCCTGCTTATGGATACGCTTTAGCCTGCGAGCCGTTGCGCGGAAAGGACGCCGTCAGGCCGCCTTGTCGAACCGGCTCATGTCGATGACGAAGCGGTAGCGCACATCCGACCGTTCCATGCGCGCATAGGCCTCGTTGATCTGGTCCGGCGCGATCACCTCGATATCGCAGGCGAGGCCGTGTTCGGCGCAGAAATCCAGCATCTCCTGGGTCTCGCGGATGCCCCCGATCAGCGAGCCGGCGATCCGCCGCCGCCGCCACAGCAGGGGCATGGCGTAGACCGGCAGCCCCTCGGTGGTCAGGCCCAGCATGACCATGGTCCCGTCGCGGGCCAGCAGGTTCACATGGCTGGCGATCTCGTGCGTGGCCGAGACGGTGTTGATGATCAGGTCGAAGGTCTCGCCCGCGGCCTTCATCGCCGCCTTGTCCGAGTTGATCAGGAAATGCTTCGCGCCCATCCGCTCGGCGTCCGCGCGCTTGCGATCGGAGGTCGACAGCACCGTCACCTCCGCGCCCAAGGCGTTGGCCAGCTTGACGGCCATGTGGCCCAGCCCGCCCAGCCCGACCACCGCCACCTTCGACCCCGGCCCGATCCCCCACTGCTTGAGCGGCGACCAGGTGGTGATCCCCGCGCACAGAAGCGGCGCAGCGGCGTCCAGCGGCAGGCTGTCGGGGATGCGCAGCACATAGTCCTGGTCGACCGTGATCCGGTCGGAATAGCCGCCCTGGGTCATGCCCTGGCCGACCCCGGCGCCCTTCGGGTCCGGCGAACCGTAGGTCTGGATCATGCCGGGGACGCAGTACTGCTCCTCGCCCTCGAGACAGGCCGGGCAGGTGCGGCAGCTGTCGACCATGCAGCCGACGCCGACCCGGTCGCCTTCCCTGAACCGCGTCACGTTCGATCCGACCGCGGTCACCACCCCGGCGATTTCGTGGCCGGGCACGATCGGATAGCGGGTGCCGCCCAGGTCGTTCTTCGCCACGTGCAGGTCCGAGTGGCAGACGCCGCAGAATTTGATCTCGATGGCCACGTCGTCCGGTCCGGGATCGCGCCGGTCGAAGCGGTACGGCGACAGCGGGGCGTCCGCGGCGGTCGCGGCGAAGGCGCGGGTGGCGATGGGCATGGCGATCCTCGGGGAGAAGGGGCGTTCGGGAGCAGGTGACTACGAATGGGCGAACCCGCAAGATCACCAGCCGTTGCGCCCGTCCACGTGGCGGACCGGAACCGCGTCCAGATCGAAATCGTCGAACAGCCGCGCGTTCAGGGTGATGCGCGCCGGCCGCGCCTCGCCCTGGTCGGTCGTCCAGGCGTCCGAGTCGGCGAACACGGCGCAGCCGCAGACGGTGCAGTGGTGAAAGGTCATCATCCGGTCGCCCCACTGATAGGCGGCGAGGGTCGCCGGGGTCAGGGTCAGCTCGACCTCTCCCGGCGCATAGTAGGCGGCCAGCGTGCCCCGTTTGGTGCAGCTCGAGCAGTTGCAGTGCGTCACGGTCCCGGGCGCCGGGGCGGCGAACCGCTGCGCCCCGCAGTGGCAGCTGCCGTGCACCCGGCCCGTCATCGGCCCAGCTTTCCGATCAGCGCCTGGGCCGCCGCCGGATTGCGCACCTTGGCTCCCGCGATGAAGTAGGCGAACACGTCGCCCCGTTTCGCCCATTCGCGCGTCCGGGCGGCGATGCGGTCCAGCTCTTCGGAGGTCATGCCGGTCGGCTCGTCCTCCCGGCTCGACATCAGCCGGGCGTAGGTGAAGTCGGCGGTCGGCTGGTCGATCTTCGGCCACTCCGGCGCCTCGTCGTCCTCGGCGTAGACGATGGCGGCGCCGTATTTCGCCGCCAGATCGTAGAACTGCGGCGTGTCGAAGCTGGCGTTGCGCACCTCCAGAGCATGCCGCAGCCGGACCCCGTCCTTCTCCTTCGGCAGCAGCTTCAGGAAGCCCTCGAAGTCGACGGGGTCGAACTTCTTGGTCCCCATGAACTGCCAGTTGACCGGGCCCAGCTTGTCGCCCAGCGCCGTCAGCCCCTGATCGAGGAACCGCCCCATCGACTCGCCCATGTCGGACAGCACCTTGCGGTTGGTGCAGTAGCGGCTGGCCTTGACCGAGAACACGAAATCATCGGGCGTCTCGTCGCGCCACTTCATCCAGCTGTCCGGCTTGAAGGTCGAATAGTAGGTGCCGTTGATCTCGATCGAGGTCAGCGCCCGCGAGGCGAACTCCAGCTCCTTCTTCTGGCTCAACTTTTCGGGATAGAAGACGCCCCGCCACGGCTCATAGGTCCAGCCGCCGACGCCGACTCTGATGGTGCCTGTCATGGTGCTCTCCCTGCCGGATGAGACCTAGGACTGCGAAGCCGACGCCACAAGCATCCGGTAGGCCGCCGTCGCCTGGCCCCGGGCCGTCTCGTCGTCCAGCAGCCGCCGCGAATGGCCATAGGCCAGGACGATGCCCTTGAACTGGAACACCAGCACTTCGAGCGTGGCGTCGTCGGCGTTCGGATTCAGCGTCCGGAACTCGCGCTTCAGCACCTTGGCCCAGCGCTGCTGGCTGGCCTTCAGCGTGTCGCGCAACGGACCCGGCTGGTCGTCCAGCTCGATCGCCGCGGCCTTGAGCGGGCAGCCGCCTGGCCGGTCCTCGCCGTCGATCCAGTCCAGCTCGCCCTGAAAGATGCGGTCCAGCCGTTCGCGGCCCGACGGCAGCGGCTCCGCCGGCCGCCACACCGCCTCGGTGAAGCGCTCGATCATTGCGTCCACCACCTCGGCCTGCAGCGCCTCCTTGGACTGGAAATGCTTCAGCACCGCGCTCTTCGACAGCCCCGCGGCGCTGGCGACATCCTGCAGGCTGACGGCGGCCAGGCCCCGCACCGTGACCTG
The DNA here is from genome assembly GCF_036402095.1 of Brevundimonas sp. Lineage (GTDB taxonomy): Bacteria > Pseudomonadota > Alphaproteobacteria > Caulobacterales > Caulobacteraceae > Brevundimonas. Next base: position 16,372 of record NZ_DASWTO010000036.1, read on the forward strand.
GGTCATCGCCTCGTCGATCAGTCGGGCGTGGGTGGCGGCGCCTTTGGGCGGCATGAAGCGCTCCGCAATAAAGTGACCAGTCGGCCACTTTTCTGTTGACTCGAAGTGACCGAGCGGTCACTCATATGTGCACGGTCGGTCACTTTTGCACGAGCCGGCCGCAATGACCAGCCCCAAGGAGGCTTCCATGCTTCTCATGACCCTGATTTCGGCGACGCTCGCCGTCGCCCAGCCGGCGCCGCGTGTGGACGCCGCCGCGACCCTCGCCGCCCCCGGCGAGGCCCGCCGCGCGGTTCTCGACGGCCGCTCGTGGTCGTGCGGCCCGGACGGCGCCTGTTTCGCCCGCGGCGCCGGCGCCTCGCAGCCCGCCCTGCGCGAATGCCGCCGCTTCGTCGCCCGCTTCGGCCCGGTCAGCCGCTACGCGCGCGACGGCGTCGCCCTGACCGGGCCCGAACTGGCCCAGTGCAACGCGGCGGCGCGGTGAACCAAATCCTGGGGTAAAGCTAAGGTTGTTTTCAGTCCGAAGGCCATCGTCTATGCTCGGGGTCATTCAGTGAGGGCTAGGTGATGACGGCTGCGGCGATAGCTCTCGAGGCGGCGAAAATCGCAGTTGATCTCCTCAAGAGCTTCGCTTGGCCGGCGGCTCTGATCATTGTCGTGCTTCTTCTCAGAAAGCAGATCACAGCAATTCTGGAACGGATAAAGGCCTTTCGATACGGCGACGCCGAAATGTCCTTTTCCGACAGTTTGGATAAAGCGAAGGGCCAAGCCGCTGAGGCCGGCATAACTGTTGCCCGTCCTCTTGATGCTGCTGACAGGAGGGCGTTTGAAGCAGCAGATCCACAACCGCGAGCGCTCGTTATCGAGACATGGGCTGCGGTAGAACGTGAGCTGAGAACTCTTTCCCGCGCGTGGGACGTGACAGCGAATAGCCCCGCGGAGATGATCCGAGGCCTCGAATTGGCCGCTGGACTTCCGCACGGCACCCGTCCGGTGTTGGATTATCTGCGGGATGCACGAAATCGTGCCGTGCATTCCGACACGGAGGTGACCGAGGGCGAGGCGCTTGAATTTCGAATGCTCGGAAAGAGCATTATCGAGCGTTTGCGGAATGCTCCGCGCCCCAATACCTAGTAGGCGAAGTCCCGGTAGATCCGGCTCACATCCCCCTGCCAGTCGCCGTGGTACAGCTCCAGCAGGCGATCGGCGGGGGTGATCCCGCTCTCGGCGATGTCTTCCAGCTCCGACAGATAGCCGCGCTCGTCGACCATGCCGCCCGAGAAGCGGGCGCGGTTCTTCAGTCCGTGCCGGGCGATGTCGATGAGATCGACGGCCACGTCGCGCACCGATCGCCCGGCGACCTCGGCCTTCAATCCCAGCCGGGTGACGTCGCGGCGCAGGCGTTCGTGGTCGGCGATGTCCCAGTCCTTGACCAGGTCCCAGGCCGCGGCCAGCGACGGCGCATCGTACAGGAGTCCGGCCCACAGAGCCGGCAGGGCGCAGATGCGGCTCCACGGTCCGCCGTCGGCGCCGCGCATCTCCAGATACGACTTCAGCCGCACCTCCGGAAACAGGGTGGTCAGGTGGTCGGCCCAGTCCTTCGCCGTCGCACGGTCTCCCGGAAGAGCCTCCAGCTTCCCGTCCATGAAGGCCCGGAACGACTGGCCGGACAGGTCGACATAGCGGCCGTCGCGCTTGGCGAAATACATCGGCACGTCCAGCGCGTAGTCGGCGTAGGCCTCGAAGCCGAAACCATCGGCGAAGACGAAGTCCAGCATCCCCGTGCGGTCCGGGTCGGTGTCGGTCCAGACATTGGCCCGCGCCGACAGGAAGCCGTTGGGCCTCCCCTCGGTGAACGGCGAACAGGCGAACAGGGCCGTGGCGATGGGCTGCAGGGCCAGCGAGGTGCGGAACTTGGCCACCATGTCGGCCTCGCCGTCGAAGTCGAGATTGGCCTGGATGGTGCAGGTGCGCAGCATCATGTCGAGACCCAGCGATCCCCGCTTGGGCATATAGGCCCGCATGATGTCGTAGCGGCCCTTGGGCATGACCGGCACGTCCTCGCGCCGCCATAGCGGATCGAACCCCGCCCCGAGGAAGCCGAGGTTCAGCTGGTCGGCGACCTGCTTGACCTCCATCAGGTGCTGGCCGGTCTCGTTGCAGATGTCGTGGATGTCTCTCAGCGGCGCGCCGGACAGTTCGAACTGGCCGCCGGGCTCCAGCGAGATCGAGGCGGTGTAGCCCTCGGCGTTCTCCCGCTCCAGGGCGATGACGTGGTCGCCCTCGTACACCTGCCGCCAGCCGAACCGGGTCAGCCCCTCCAGCATGGCCTTGATGCCGCTCGGGCCCTCGTAGGCCGGGCGGCGCAGGGTCGCCCTGTCGAAGCCGAACTTCTCGTGTTCGGCGCCGATGCGCCACTGGTCCTTCGGCTTGGACCCCTTCGACATGGCGCCGATCAGGTCTTCGCGGGTAAGCGGCGCGGCGTCGGCCATCTGGATCTCTGAGCCCCTCGTGTCGCGGCTAGATGGGGCGAAACACGCTGTTCCTCAAGGTGTGTCGCGATGAACCATGCCGTGTTTCCTGCGCGAGGTGAAAGGCGTCATGACGCTGACGAAGAAGGCGACCGACCATCCCAGCAGGATCGCCCCCGCCACGCCCTCGATCGCCCCCAGCAGTCGCCACTGCGGCGCCATCAGCGAGTCGTCGTAGCCGATCGAGCCGTAGCTGATGCTGGAGAAATACACCGCCTCGCGCAGGTCGGGCACCGCCCCGATCAGGGTGTAGAGGGCGGCGTACATCCAGATCTCCACCCCGTGGACCATGAACAGGCCGAGGGCGACCGCGATGGTCAGCAACGCATGGCGCCACAGCGGCCCTTCCACGTAGGACCGGCCCGCCCGGGTTTCATACAGCTCCAGACCGCGGCCGAGGCTGAGCAGGCCGAAGCCGTGGATGCTCACGGCCAGCAGGGCCATCACCGTCGACAGGGCCAGTTCGTTGAACATTCCGCATCCTGCCCCGAAGCCGTCCGCCCCGCTAGCGGTCCCAGTCTCCGACCGCCGCCTGCCACAGCGTCAGCGCCGCCGTCGCCGCCGTGTCGGCCCGCAGCACCCGCGGCCCCAGAGACACCGCGGTGGTGAAGGGCAGGGCCCTCAGCCGCGCTCTTTCCTCCGGCGCGAACCCGCCCTCCGGTCCGATCAGGATAGCCCACGACTCCCCGCCCGCATCCGCCAGGGCCGCCATCGCCGGCGCCCCGCCGGTCTCGTCGCAGAACATCAGCCGCCGCGATCCGTCCCAGCCGTCCAGCAGCGCCTCCAGCTTCACCGGCAGATCGATCTGCGGGACGTCCAGCCGGCCCGTCTGCTCCGCGCTCTCCACCGCGATGGCCTCCAGCCGGTCCATCCGCACCCGGTCGCCCTGCGTCCGCCGCGTGGTCACCAGCCCGATCCGCGCCGCGCCCAGCTCCGTGGCCTTCTCGACCGCGAACTCCAGCGCCGCCTTCTTCACCACCGCGATCAGCAGATGCACGTCCGGCACGGTGGTCTGCGCCCGCGCCTGTTCCTCGGCCCGCAGCACCACGCCCTTCTTGAGCACCTCGGCGATGATGCAGTGCCACTCCCCGTCAACGCCGTTGAACACCAGCAGCGCGTCGCCGGCCTTCAGCCGCATCACCTGCGTCAGATAGCGCGACTGGTCGAGCGTCGGCAGGACCGCCGAACCGGCGGACAGGGGCTGGGGAACGTGCAGGCGGATCATGCCCCTGTGTGGGGTCAGAGCGTCCGCGCGATCAAGAGCTTCATGATCTCGTTGGTCCCGCCGTAGATGCGTTGCACCCGCGCGTCCTTGTACAGCTGGGCGATCGGATATTCGTTCATGTAGCCGTAGCCGCCGTGCAGCTGCAGCATCTCGTCGATGACCTCGCCCTGGATGTCGGTGACCCAGTATTTGGCCATCGAGGCGGTCGCGGCGTCGAGCTTGCCCTGCAGATGCAGCCCCATGCAGTGGTCGACGAACACCTTGGCGACCGTCAGCTTGGTCTTCACCTCGGCCAGCTTGAACTGGGTGTTCTGGAAGTCGATCACCCGCTTGCCGAATGCCTTGCGCTCCTTGACGTAGGCCAGCGTCTCCTGAAGCCCGCGCTCCGCCGCCGCCACGCCCTGCACCGCGATGTTCAGCCGCTCCTGCGGCAGCTGCTGCATCAGCTGGATGAAGCCCTGGCCCTCGCCGCCGCCGATGATGTTCTCGCCCGGGACCTTCACATCGTTGAAGAACAGCTCGGAGGTGTCGTTCCCCTCCATGCCGATCTTGTGCAGGTTGCGGCCGCGCTCGAAGCCCTCGGCCCCGTCGGTCTCGACCACGATCAGCGACGTGCCCTTCGCCCCTTCTGACGGGTCGGTCTTGGCCACGACGATGATGAAATTGGCCAGCTGGCCGTTGGTGATGAAGGTCTTCGACCCGTTCACCACATACTGGTTGCCCTGTTTGATGGCGGTGGTCTTGACCCCCTGCAGGTCGGACCCGGCGCCCGGCTCGGTCATGGCGATGGCCCCGACCAGTTCGCCCGACTGCAGCCGCGGCAGCCAGCGCGCCTTCTGCTCGGCGGTGCCGTAGTGCCAGATGTAGGGCATCACGATCGCATTGTGCAGCGAGATGCCGAAGTGGTCCGCGCCCTTCCAGCCCAGCTGGCGCATCAGCACCACCTCGTGCCGGTAGTCCCCGCCCATGCCGCCGTCCTCCTCGGGCATCGACAGGCCCAGCAGGCCGGCCTCGCCCGAGGCGGTCCACAGCTCGCGCGGGACGCTCGAATTGGCGATCCACGACTGCACGGCCTCCGGCGGCGCGTGCTCGTCGATCCATTTGCCGACGCTGTCCGAGAAGAGGCTGATCTCCTCTTCCTGCATGAAGGCCGGTTCGGGGACGTTGAGGACGTTCACGCTCAGAACGCCTCAGCCGGCATGGCCATCAGCACCTCGGCGCCCGACTTCACCTTGGCCAGGTGCGCGCCCGCGTCCGGCAGGATGCGCTCGACGAAATAGCGGCCGGTGGCCAGCTTGTGGGCGTAGAACGGGTCGGTCGAACCCGCGTCGATCTGCTTCTGCGCCGCCAGCGCCATCTGCGCCCAGACATAGGCCAGCGCCGTCAGGCCGAAGATGTGCAGATAGTCGGTCGACGCAGCCCCGGCGTTGTCCGGGTTCTGCATGCCGTTCTGCATCAGCCACATGGTGGCCTCCTGCAGCTTCTTCTTGGCGTCGGTCAGGCCGTCGATGAACGGCTTCACCGCCTCGTTCGCCCCGTGCTCGCCGGTGAAGGCGTCGATCTCGGCGAACCAGGTCATGATCGCCCGACCGCCGTTGGCCGGCAGCTTGCGGCCCACCAGATCCAGCGCCTGGATGCCGTTGGCGCCCTCGTAGATCATGGTGATCCGCGCATCGCGCAGATACTGGCTGGCCGGGAAATGCTCGGTGTAGCCGCTGCCGCCGTGCACCTGCATGGCCAGCGAGGCGGCGTGGAAGCCCTTGTCGGTCAGATAGGCCTTCAGCACCGGGGTGATCAGGCCCATGTAGTCGCGGGCCTTCTGGGCCTCGGCCTCGTCGGCGGAGTGCTGCAGGTCGGCCTGCAGCGCGGTCCACAGGATGAAGGCCTGGCCGCCTTCGACGAAGGCCCTGGCCTCCATCAGCATGCGCCGCACGTCCGGGTGGACCATGATCGAGTCGGCCGGGCCGTCCGGGTTCTTCGGCCCGGTCAGGCTGCGGCCCTGCAGGCGGTCCTTCGCGAACTCGACCGCGGCCTGATACGCCGCCGAGCCGATCGACAGGCCCTGCAGGCCGGTGCCGAGCCGGGCCTCGTTCATCATGACGAACATCGCCGCCATGCCCTTGTTCTCGGTCCCGACCAGCCAGCCCCTGGCGTTCTCATAGGCCATGACGCAGGTGGCGTTGCCGTGGATGCCCATCTTGTGCTCGAGGCCGGCGCAGCCGACGCCTTCGTTGCGCTCGCCCAGCGACCCGTCCTCGTTGACGAAGAATTTCGGCACCACGAACAGGCTGATGCCCTTGATCCCCGCCGGCGCGCCCTCGATGCGGGCCAGCACCAGATGGATGATGTTGTCGGTGAAGTCGTGCTCGCCCGACGAGATCCAGATCTTCTGGCCGGTGATGTTGTAGCTGCCGTCGCCGTTCGGAACGGCCTTGGTCCGGATCAGGCCCAGGTCCGTGCCGCACTGCGGCTCGGTCAGGTTCATCGTCCCGCCCCACTCGCCGGTCGCCATCCTGGGCAGGTACATCGCCTTCTGCTCGTCCGAGCCGTTGGCGTTCAGGCCCCAATAGGCGCCGGCGGTCAGGCCCGGATACATCGAGAAGGCGGCGCTGGCGGCGGCGGTGAACTGGCCGAAGGCCATGGCCACCACCGACGGCATGCCCTGGCCCCCGTGCTCGGGCAGGGCCGACAGGGCGGGCCATCCGGCCTCGACCATGGCCTTGTAGGCCTCCTTCCAGCCGGTCGGGCCGGTGACCTTGCCGTTGTCCCACCGGCAGCCTTCCTGATCGCCGACGCGGTTCAGCGGGGCGATGACCTCCTCGGCGAATTTCGCGCCTTCCTCGAGAATCTGGCCGACCAGGTCCGACGACACGTCGGTAAAGCCGGGCTGGTTCGAATAGCGGTCGATCTCCAGCACCTCGTTCAGGATGAACGTCAGGTCGCGGACAGGCGCCTTGTAGGCCATGGAGTTACGCTCTCGCTTTGAAGGGCTGGTGGTGATGGTCGGGGTTCAGGCGCTCGCGCAGCAGCGAGGCGTATTCCTCGGCCCCGGGCAGCAGGTCGGGCCGGTGTTCGGCCAGCTTGCGCTCCATCACGGCGCAGGCTTCCTCGGCCGTCTCGATGGCCGCGTCGAGATCCTCGCGCTGCTGCTTCAGCGCGGCGATCTGCGCCCGGTGGCGGCGCAGGGCGACGGCCATCTGATGGGCGTTGTGATTGTCGTGATCGTAGAGATCCAGCATCTCCTGGATCTCCTGCAGCGAGAAGCCGATGCGGCGTCCCCGCAGGATCAGCTTCAGCCGGGCCCGGTCGCGCGCGTCATAGACCCGCGTCTGACCCTTGCGCGCCGGCGTCAGCAGGCCCTTGTCCTCGTAGAAGCGCAGCGCCCGCGCCGTGGCCCCGAACTCGCGGCACAGCTGGCGGATCGAATAGGTGCGATGATCGTCGGCGGTCGCCATGCCGCCAGATAACCCGATCTTTACGTGCACGTAAAGGGAAGGTTTGCCTGCGGTCGCCCGGGGTGGGCATGATAGGCGCTCTCTTGGTCAGAGGACGCCATGACCACCGTCACACCCATGATCCACGTCCCCGACATCGACGCGACGGCCGCCTGGTACGCCCGCCTTGGCTTCAAGGTCGAGGAGACTGCGTCCGACGGCTGCGAGACGGTCTGGGCCAGGCTGACGCTCGGTGAAAACGCCGTCATGCTGAACTGCGGCGGCCGCCCCGCGGAGCATGACCGTCGGGACGTTGATCTATACGTCGTCGTTGACGCCCTGGAGGACTGGCGGGCGCGGATGCCGGCCGACATCGAGATCATTCAGGATCTCCATCTGGCCTACCACGGCATGCGCGAGTTCATCGTCCGCGATCTGAACGGCTTCTGGATCACCTTCGGCCAGTGGGTCGGCGTGCCCGAAGGCTAACGCACTTCCCGCGCCCGCCACCACAGCACCGGCGCGGTCATGGCGATCAGGATCAGGTTGGTCAGGGCCAGGCCGCCCTCGAGGCCGACGGCGTGCACGGCCAGCATGATCGTCTCCAGCGCCAGCAGGCCGGCGGCGGCGGTGACCAGCAGCGGGCGCCCGTGCTTCCACGACACCAGCGGCGCCAGCAACAGGACGGCGAGCGCGATCTCCGCGAGGCCGAGGCCGCGGACCATGTTTTCCGGGGCCAGCGCCGGCCAGCGCATCAGGTCGACAAGGTTGGCCATCGGCTCGCTCAGCTTGGCGTAGCCGGCGGCGATGAAGAACATCGCCAGCCAGCCCTGCAGCGTCCAGAGCGTCAGATTGCGGTAGCTCGCGGCGAGGCGCGAGCGGGCGGGGGTGAGAACCTGAGAGGTCATTTTATGCGACGCCCGGGGAGGAGCGCTCTTTTGATTGGCAACAGTGGCGATGTCGGATCGCCCGAACCGTTCCGCAAGGACGCGAAGCGAGACCGTAACCATCCGTGACCGCCTTCTGCGAACGCCCCACGGCCAAAGCGTGGCCGTATTCATAAATCTCTGTAATGCGGCGTCGGTTTCGGGACGCTTAAGACAGCTACGCTGGAGGGGCTGATCTGGATGGGTCACGGGGAGCGGTCCTGCGACAGCGGGGAGGCGGCCGGTCCATCCTTCCTGGCGCCATGCTGCCGCCACCCTGCTGTCAGCAGTCGGTCGGGCCCCGGGCCTCGCCCGCCGCCCTCACCCGCGCGACCTTGGCCTCGAACGGCCCCCAGTCGTCGCCGGCGTCGATGGCCGCCCAGATCGCCTCGACCTCGTCGATCAGCATCTCCTCCGGTTCCGGCGCGGCGAACACCGGATGCTCCAGCCGCTCCGGCCGGTCGGGCTCATGCTCGAACAGGGCGAAGCGGAAGGCGTCGAAGGCCTCGCCCTGGTACAGTTTGCCGCGCGGCCCGCCCAGCGCCCGCGCCGACGAGGCGAAACCTCCGAACCAGTCGAAGAACAGCGGCTCCCAGCGCAACGCCTCGCCGCCCTCGCGCAACAGCGCCAGCGTCGTATCCAGCAGCCTCTGGTCCGCCGCCTCGCCGAGGCTGGCGACGCCGAGCCGGGCCAGGAACGCCGCGCGCAGTTCGTGGATATAGGCCGGGCCGAAGCCGTTCAGCGCGTCCGTCAGCGGCTCCGCGTCCGCGACCAGCTTCAGCGCCCCGCCCAGCTGGGTCAGCGCCCAGAACACCGCCTCCGGCTGACGGGCGAAGGCGTAGAGTCCGAACTGGTCGAAATAGGCCGCTGTGAAGCCGGGCTCGTAATGCGGCAGGAACCGCCAGGGACCGTAGTCGAAGCTCTCGCCGGTGACATTGAGATTGTCGGTGTTCAGCACCCCATGCACGAAGCCCGCCGCGATCCACCGCGCCGTCAGCCGCGCCGAAGCCTCGACCACCGCCCGCAGGAAGCCGGGAACGTCCCCCTCCGCCACCGCCGGGTGGTAGAGCGCGCGCGCGTGCTCGACCAGCGCCTCGATCATGTCCGGCCGCCCGATATAGGCGGCGCGCTGGAACGTTCCGAAGCGCACATGGCTGTGCGACAGCCGCACCAGCACGGCGGAGCGGGTGGGGGAGGGCTCGTCGCCGCGCTCCAGCGCCTCGCCGGTCTCGATCAGACTGAAGGCGCGGCTGGTCGGAACCCCCAGCGCCTCCAGCATCTCCGCCGCCAGCACCTCTCGCACCCCGCCCTTGAGGGTCAGCCGCCCGTCGCCGCCCCGCGACCATGGCGTCTGACCCGATCCCTTGGTGCCGAGGTCCAGCAGACGTCCGTCCTCCGACCGCAGCTGCGCCGCGAGGAAGCCGCGCCCGTCGCCGAGATCGGGATTGTAGGTGCGGAACTGGTGCCCGTGATAACGCATGGCCACTGGCCCCGGCTGGCCCGGCAGGGGCTCGAACCGGCCGAACCGGGCGATCCATTCCGCGTCCGTCAGCGTTTCCAGCCCGACCGAAGCCGCCGCCCGGTCGTTGCGGAAGCGCAGCGTCGTCTGCGGGAAGTTGGCCGCGCGGACCGCGTCGCCATAGGCCTCTCCCAGATCGAAGAAGCGGGGCTCGGGGCGATAGGCTGGGGAAACGGGCATGGACGCCAGATGCGGTCTGCCGCGATCGGGGGCAACCGTTCCGATTCCGTTTGCCTGGGGATTGAACCCCCGGGCAGGGGCCGTATTCTCTCCGGCAGAGATCAGGCCCGCCCGCTGTTCGCGGCGCGGCAGGGCCAGGCCGGCGCCCGCATTGCGGCGAACCCGGTCCGGCGCCTGTCGATAACCGGGCGCCACGACAGACCTTTCCAATCCGGAGGCCGCCGTGGCGCGCAAGATCACGCTCGATTTTCTCAAGACCGAAGCCGCGTCGGGGGCGGCGCTGGGCTTCGCCGTCCTGGCCGCCCTGCTCGTGGCCAATTCGCCGTGGGCCGGGACCTATTTCGCCTGGCTGAAGAGCGAACACGTGCTCCAGGTCGGACCGCTGGTCCTGCAGCTGACGATCACCGAATGGATCAAGGAAGGCCTGATGGCGGTCTTCTTCCTCGTGATCGGTCTGGAGATCAAATACGAGATCCTGAAGGGCGATCTGAGAAATCCACGCAAGCTGGCGACCCCCGTGCTGGCGGCGCTCGGGGGCATGATCGGTCCGGCGCTCGTCTATCTGATGGTGGCGGGCGCCACCGGCGGACCGCTCGGAGGCTGGCCCATCCCGCTGGCCACCGACATCGCCTTCGCCCTGGCCATCTTCGGCGTCGCGGCCAAGGGACTGCCGTCCTCGCTCCGGGTCTTCCTGCTGACGCTCGCCATCGTCGACGACCTCGGCGCCATCGCCCTCATCGCGGTGCTGTTCTCGGGCGGCGTCGACTGGGCTCCGCTGTTCTGGGTCGCCGGCCTGCTCGCCGTGGGCGCCGGCCTCGCGCGGCGGAGGATCGCCGCCCCGTTCTGGGTGCTGGGCTTCGGGCTGGTCTGGTATCTGACCGTGCTGTCCGGCCTGTCGACGGCGCTCACCGCAGTCGCCTTCGCCGCCATCGTGCCCGTGGGCCAGCGCCGCGCCGACGGCCAGAGCCCGCTCAAGGAGGCGATGCACGACCTGCACCCCTATGTGGCCTGGCTGGTCCTGCCGCTGTTCGCCTTCGCCAAGGCGGGCGTCTCCTTCTCCGGCCTGTCGCTGGAGATGGTCATGGCGCCGCTTGTGCTGGGCGTGGCCCTGGGCCTGTTCCTGGGCAAGCAGGCCGGGGTGTTCGGCGCCACCTGGCTAGCCTCGACGCTTAAGATCGGCCGCAAGCCCGCCGGCGCGACCTGGCTCGAGGTCTACGGCGTCAGCGTCCTCTGCGGCGTCGGCTTCACCATCAGCCTGTTCATCGGCGTCCTGGCCTTCCCCGGAGCGAGTGATTCCCCCGAGCAGATCCAGATCAGGCTGGGGGTCATCGGCGGCTCCGCGCTCTCGGCGGCGGCGGGCTGGATCGCGCTCGGACTGGCGACCCGGCGCCGACGCGCGGCGGCGGCGGCGGCGGGTTCCTAGCCGCCTCCGCCCGGCTGCACGACCCAGCCGAACACGGCCAGCATGACGAAGAAGCCGGCGAGGTAGGCGACGGGCACGAACCATGCCTGCCGCACCCACTGCACCAGCGAGCGCGACTCGGGGAACAGGTTCGAGACCGCGACCCCCGCCGACGAGCCGAACCATGTCATGGTGCCGCCGAAGCCGACCGCGAACGCCAGGATGGCCCAGTCGTAGCCCCCCTGCTGCAGGGCCAGGGCGGTCAGCGGGATGTTGTCGAACACCGCCGACAGGAATCCCAGCCCCAGGGTGGTGACCCAGGTCGGCTCCGGCAGGGCCTCCAGCGGCATCAGCGAGGCGGTGGCCACCAGCATCACAAGGAACAGGGCGCCCTTGGCGGCGTGCCAGGTCGCCGACCAGTCCGGCTGCCGGAACAGGGCCGCCGCCAGCAGGGCGGCCCACATCGCCAGGCCCAGCACGGGAACGGATTCCTCGACGCCGGCGAAGACGCTGTTGACGACCACATTGGCGGTGACGAGGGAGACCAGCGCGAAGACGACGATCGCCAGCCGGGTCCAGTCGATCTTCAGGTCCGGCGGAGAATGCAGCAGCGGCGGCGAAAACCGGGCCTGCGCCCGCGAGGCGAAATATCCCATGATCGTGAAAGCGACGCCGGCCCCGAGGAAGGCGCCCAGCACATGGAGCGGCGACACGCCGCCCAGCCACATCATCGTGGTGGTGGTGTCGCCGATGACGCTGCCCGCCCCGCCGGCGTTGGCGCAGCCGACGATGGCCGCCAGATAGGCTATGCTGACGCGGCCCTGGAACACGTGGCGGGCCACGACCGCGCCGATCACGGCCGCGGCGATGTTGTCGATCACCGCCGACGACAGGAAGATGATCCCCAGCAGGACCCAGCCCGCCGTCCAGTTGTCGGGAAGAATTCGCGGCGCGAAATCGGGAAGTCCGCTCTTCTCGAAGTGGCTGGACAGCGTTTCGAAGCCGGTCAGCAACAGGAACAGATTGGCGAGGATCACCCATTCATGGGCGAAGTGGCCGGTCAGCCCCGCCAGTCCCTCGCCGCCGGGAAACGTCGTCACCAGTCCCTCGTAGGCGAGGGTCGCGATCAGGCCCGCCGAGGTGACGACGAGCGCCCGCCGGTGGAATACGGCCACGCCCGCGAGGGTGAGAGCGAAGATGACGAATTCGATCGGAAAGGTCATGGATCCCCGGCGGACGTGCTGATGTCCCAGTCTAGCGGCGCCGCGGCGCCAGCGGGAAGGCAAATCGGCTGGCCCGGGCCCGCTCCGGAGGCCCTGACCGGGATGTGTCCACGGCCCTCGCCGGCGCGCACGAATTTGGCCGTCACGGCCGCGGATACTCACGTCGGCGGGGCGAATATTGACCTAACGTCATCGGTTTCTGTCGCTTTTGCGTCACAGTCTGGCTTGCGCCACGGCCGAAATGAGGCCGCTCCGGCCCCGGATGCTTGTGGCGGAGTCCGGCTTGGATTACCCCGAATGCTGGAGTGTCCGCGCTCCGCAAGAAGGGCGCGGGCCAGGGATCAGGAAACGCCGCGGCAACCCGTTCCATGCGGGCCCCCGGCCCATGTCGGGGAGCGACCATGCGCCTTACCAACCTTCTTCGCACCACTGCGTCCGCGGCCGTCGTCGGCGCCGTCGCCTTCGGCTTCGCCGGGGTCGCCGCCGCCCAGGACACCGGGCAGGAGCGGGCCACCACCGTCGACGACATCATCGTCACCGCCCAGAAGCGCGAGCAGAACCTCCAGGACGTGCCGATCGTGGTCACCAGCCTGTCGCAGGAAGTGCTGCAGGACGCCGGCGTTCGCGACATCAAGGACCTGCAGGTCCTGACCCCGGGCCTGACCGTCACCTCGACGGCGTCGGAAGCCTCGACCACCGCCCGCATCCGCGGCGTCGGCACGGTCGGCGACAACCCCGGCCTCGAGAGCTCGGTCGGCGTCGTCATCGACGGCGTCTACCGCTCGCGCAACTCGGTCGGCTTCGGCGACCTGGGCGAGCTGCAGCGCATCGAGGTCCTGAAGGGCCCGCAAGGCACGCTGTTCGGCAAGAACACCTCGGCCGGCGTCATCAACATCATCACCGAGGCGCCGTCCTTCACCCCGACCTTCAACGCCGAGGCCACCGTCGGCAACTACGGCGCCATGGCGGTGTCGGGCTCCGTCAGCGGCCCGATCACCGACACCCTGGCCTTCCGCCTCTACGCCGGCCGCCGCCTGCGCGACGGGTTCATGGACATCGACGTCGGCGACGGCCCGCGTCCGGAAACCGACGACAACAACCAGGACTTCGGCACCGTCCGTGGCCAGCTGCTGTGGCTGCCGAACGACAACACCTCGGTCCGCTTCATCGCCGACTACTCGTCGCGCGACGAATACTGCTGCGTCGGCACCCAGATCCGCACCGGTCCGACCTATCCCTTCGTCGACGCGCTCTCGACCGGCACCGGCCAGCGCCCGCCGGCCGCCGGCTTCGGCCTGCTGCCCTTCTCGCGCACGGCCTACGCCAACCGCTCGACCGGCCAGGACGTCGAGGACATGGGGTGGTCGATCGAGGCCAACGTCGACATGCCGTCGCTGTTCGGCGGCGCGACCCTGACCTCGATCACCTCGTGGCGTGACTGGGAGTTCGTCAACGGTCAGGACGCCGACTTCACCGGCGCCGACGTGGCCTACCGCCTGCAGGACGGCGACTTCGGCTTCGGCGTCGAGAACCTGACCCAGGAATTCCGCCTGGCCGGCCAGACCGACCGTCTGGACTGGCTGTTCGGCCTGTTCGTCACCACCGAGGACATCGACCGCGCCGACAGCTTCTACATCGGCGCCGACTACGCCCCGCTGCTGTCGTTCCAGCTCAGCGCCGCCCTGAACGCGGCCAACCCGCTGATCCCGATCAGCCCGAACATCATCGGCTGCTTCACCCGCCCGGGCACGACCTCGCCCCAGATCCAGGGCTGCCTCGGCACCGGCGGCGCCATGCCGTCGCCCAGCCCCCTGGCTCCGACCGGACCGGCCTTCCCGGCCGGCCAGTCGCTCGAGGACGTCTACACCCAGCGGTCGGAATCGTTCGCCGTCTTCACCAACAACACCTACTCGCTGACCGATCAGTTCGATATCACCGTCGGCCTCCGCTACACGATGGACGACAAGCGGCTGCAGGGTGAGCAGAGCAACGGCACGGGCGCCGCGGCGGGCACCTGCGCCGCCGGTCTGGGCAACCAGGCCGCCATCGCCGGGGCCATCGGCGCCGCCAACACCCCGCTGATCCTCGGCCGCCTGTGCCTGCCCTGGTCCAACCCCTTCTACAACGGCCGCACCATCTCCGAGAGCGAGAGCGACGGCGAGCTGTCGGGGACGGTCAAGGGCTCGTTCCGGTTCACGCCCGAGGCCATGATCTACGGCTCGTACGCCCGCGGCTACAAGAGCTTCGGCTACAACCTGGACCGCGTGCAGACCGGCATCACGCCGAACGCTTCGCTGCTGTTCCCCTCGGAAGTCGTGGACAGCTACGAGCTGGGCGCCAAGCTGACCCTGCTGGACCGCACCCTGCTGCTGAACGCCACCTACTTCGACCAGCGGTTCGAGAACTTCCAGCTCAACACCTTCCTCGGCACCTCCTTCGTCGTGGAATCGATCCCCGAGCTGACCTCGCGCGGCGTCGACGCCGACTTCCTGTGGTTCTCGCCCATCGAGGGCCTGAGCTTCCAGGGCGGCGTCACCTGGACCGAGGCCGAGTACGGCAACTTCACCGCCGCCGACCTGGCCAACCCGGGCAACTTCCCGCAGCTGTCGCTGCTGCCGGGCGCCACGGCGTCGTTCGCGCCGGAATGGTCGGGCACGCTGTCGATCAACTTCGACCGCAACATCGGCGACGACCTGCGCGTCGGCTTCAGCCTCGCCGGCAAATACATGAGCGACTACAACACCGGCTCCGACCTGCTGCCGTTCAAGCAGCAGGACGCCTTCACCACGCTGAACGGCCGCTTCCTGCTGGGCAGCGCGGATGAGCGCTGGACGGCCGAGTTCTGGGTCCAGAACCTGACCGACGAGGAGTACATCCAGGTGGCGTACAACGCCTTCCTGCAGGGCTCCGCCTTCCAGAGCACGGTCCAGCCGAACGGCACCTACTACAACCCGGCGCTGGACTCGCAGACCTACGACGCCTTCCTCGGCGCGCCGCGGACCTACGGCGCCACCCTGCGCTTCAAGTACTGATCGCTTCGCCGCAAGGCGGACGACCGAGCCGGCCGGGGGCGACCCCGGCCGGTTTTGTTTTGGGGAAGACGCCGATCCGGACCCGGGCGGATTATCCTTTCTCAGGCGGCGATCGCGGCCCTGCTGCCGGCGGGACTTCCGCAGGCCGGGGTCGACCGGAGCCGGATCGGCGACTGGCGCTTCCCCGGCTACGACGTCGGCGCGGTCCACGCCCGGGACGCCGCCGCCATCCGAGGGGCGGGACCCTCGCGCGGATGTGGGTGATGGGCGCGGAACTGCATCCGGACCCCGGCCCGATGCGGCCGGTTGAAGGGGCCGCCGCGGTCGTCGCCCCGCTCGCCTGTGGAGACCGGCCGCTTCCCCAACCGGCCACGTCCGGAACCGCCGACCGGGTCCGGCGGGGGCGGCCCGCCGCGGTCGCGCCGGTTCCGGCCGGCTGCTCGCCTACTCGGCCGGGGCCGGCTCGCCCCGGTTCGGCTCGTGCCGCTGGCTGGCGAACACCTTGCTCATGCGCCGGGCGAAGAAGCCGGCGATGTCGTCGACGATGGTGAAGATCGGCGGAATGAACAGCAGCGACAGGAAGGTCGACGAGATCAGCCCCCCGACCACGGCGATGGCCATCGGCTGGCGGAACTCGACGTCCGCGCCCCAGCCCACCGCGACCGGCATCATGCCGGCGCCCATGGCGAAGGTGGTCATCAGGATCGGCCGCGCCCGCTTGTGGGCCGCGTCCATGATGGCGTCGAACCGCTTCATCCCGTCCTTCTCGGCCATGACGATATAGTCGACCAGCAGGATGGAGTTCTTGGCCGCGATGCCCATCAGCATCAGCACCCCGATCAGCGACGAGATCGAGAAGCTGGAGCCGCCGATCATCAGCGCCACGAAGGCGCCGCCGATGGCCAGAGGCAGCGAGGCCATGATGGTCACCGGATAGGCGAAGCTGCGGAACAGCAGCACCAGCACCGCATACATCAGCAGCACGCCGGTGGCGAAGGCGATGGCGAAGCCGGTGATCATCTCCTGGATGAACTCGGCGTCCCCGGCCGGCACCTGGCGCACGCCGGGCGGCAGGTCCTTGACCGACGGCAGCTTCTGCACCGCGGCGGCCGCCTCGCCCGAGCGGATTCCGTCGAGCTCGGCCGTGATCGAGGCGATGCGGGCCCGGTCCTGGCGCAGCACCTGCGACGGCCCGGCGCCGAACTGGATGTCGGCCACGGCGCTCAGCGGCACCGCCCCGCCGGTCTCGGTCGGCACGCGCAGGTTCTCCAGCACCGACAGGTCCTCGCGCGCGTCGGAGGTGAGCTGCAGCCGGATCGGCACCTGCCGGTCGCCGAGATTATATTTCGGCAGGTTCTGCGCGATGTCGCCGAGCGTCGCCACGCGGATGGTCTGCGAGATGTCGCGGGTCGAGACGCCCATCAGCGCGGCCTGGTCCGGCCGCGGCGTGACGAGGATCTCCGGCCGGGCGATCGAGGCCGTGTTGACGACGTTGGCCAGGCCCGGGACGGTCCGCATCTCCGCCTCGATCTTGCGCGCCGCGGCCTGCAGGGCCTCCGGATTGTCGCTCAGGATGGCGAAGGTGTAGCTGGTGCCGTCCGACGGCCCGCCGCCCTGGTTGCCGGTTCCGGCGCCGATGCGGGCGCCGGGAACGGACAGCTTCCAGCCGTCGACCATCTCGCGGGCGAATTCCTGCTGGCTCAGCGCCCGCTCGCCCTTGTCGACCATGTCGGCGTAGATGTTGGCCTGGTTGACCTCCTGCCCGCCGATCTGGGCGTAGACCGAGGTGACCTCCGGCCGGGCCTGCAGGTCGCGGGTCAGGCGCTGGACGATGGCGTCGGTCTGCCGCAGCGTCGCGCCCGGCGGCAGTTCGGCCGAGAAGGCGGCGCGGGATTCGTCGCCCGAGGGGGAAAATTCGAACGGCACCTGGGTGGCGAGGAAGCCGCAGCCGATGAACAGCGCCGTGCCGATGCCGAACACCTTCCAGCGGTTGCCCAATGACCAGCGCAGCGCCTTCAGATAGCCGCCCATCCAGAACGGATCGGCGTCCTCGTGTTTGGTGTGCTTCAGCAGATAGGCGGCCATCAGCGGCGTCAGCGTTCGCGCCACGACCAGCGAGAAGGCCACCGAGACGCAGGCGGCCAGGGCGAAGGCCTTGAAGAATTGGCCGATGATGCCGGGCATGAAGCCGACCGGCGCGAACACCGCGAGGATGGTCGCGGTGGTGGCGACCACCGCCAGGCCGATCTCGTCGGCGGCCTCCATCGAGGCGTTGTACGGCGACTTGCCGTTGCGCATGTGCCGGACGATGTTCTCGATCTCGACGATGGCGTCGTCGACGAGGATGCCGACCGTCAGCGACAGCGCCAGCAGGGTGACGACGTTCAGCGACTGGTTCAGCGGCCCGAGGATGGCGAAGGCCGGTATCAGCGACAGCGGCATGGCCATGGCGGTGATGAAGGTCGCCCGCCAGTCGCGCAGGAAGATGAACACCACCACGACCGCCAGGGCCGCGCCCAGCAGCAGCGCCTCCAGCGAGGCGATGTAGCTCTCCTCGATGTATTCGACCCCGGCCGTGACCTGTTCGATGGTCAGTTCGGGGTGGGCCTCGTCGATCTCGGCCACGCGTTCGCGGTCGCGCTCGGCGACCTTGACCTCGCTGGCCGTGCGCGAGCGCAGGAAGTTGAAGGTGACCGCTTCCTGACCGTTGTAGCGCGCCAGACGGCGCGGTTCGCTCCAGTGATCCTCGACCGTGCCGAGATCGCCGAGGCGCACGGCGCGCCCGCCGCCCAGCGGCACCAGGGTTTCGCGCAACTCCTCGATCGAGCCCGCCGAACCGAGGGTGCGGATCGAGCGCTCGGCGCCCGAGATGGTCACCCGTCCGCCGGGCAGGTCGCTGTTCACCGAGGTCAGGGCCTGGCTGACCGACGCCGCCGTCAGCCCGTAGGAGGCGAGGCGGTCGGGATCGAGCTCGACCCGGATCTCGCGGTCGACGCCGCCGGACCGGTTGACCTCGCCGACGCCGCTGATCGCCAGCAGCGACCGGCTGACCTCGTTGTCGATGAACCAGCTCAGCTGTTCCGGCGTCATCGTCGACGAGCGCACGACCCAGGTGATCAGGGCGTCGCCGGTGATGTCGATGCGCTGGACGCTGGGCTCCTGCATGTCCTGCGGCAGGTCGGCGCGCAGGCCGCTCATGGCGTTGCGCACGTCGTTGGTGGCCCGCTCGGTGTCGGTGCCCAGCTCGAACTCGATCGTCGTCACGGACGAGCCGTCGGTGATCTGCGAATTGATGTGGCGCACGCCGGACAGGCCCGACAGGGAGTCCTCGATCAGCCGCGTGACCTGGACCTCCATCTCGCTCGGCGCGGCCCCCGGACGGCCCGCGGCGACCAGCACCAGCGGGAAGTCGATGTCGGGGTTGTTGTTGATCCGCATCCCCATGAAGCCGTTGACGCCCGCCAGCGTCAGCAGCACGAACATGAGGATGATCGGGATCGGATTCTTGATCGACCAGGACGAGATGTTCTTCATCGCCGCGGCCTATTTCTTCGCCGCGGCGGCGGGCGCCCGGGCGGCGGGCGCGGCGGCGGGGCGGGCGGCCGCAACGGTGACGCGGTCCCCGTCGCCGAGGAAGCCGGCCCCTTCGACCACGACGCGGACCCCCGCCTCGATGCCGCTGACGGCGGTGCGGTCGGTGGCCCGCGACAGGACCGTGACGGGGCGGAAGCGGGCGCGCCCGTCGCCGCCCATCACGAACCCGCCGGCGCGGTTCTCGCGATACAGCACCGCCGCGGTCGGCACGGTCACGGCCGGCTGGGCCCCGACCTCGATACGGGCGCGGGCGAACATGCCGGGCCGGAAGCCGCCGCCGGACAGGGCGATGCGCGCCACGCCCAGCCGGGTCTGCGGGTCGACCTCCGGCGTAACGATGCGGACCGTGCCGGCGGCGCCGGCGATCTGGTCGGACGAGATCACGGCGCTCTGGCCCGCGCGGACCAGCGCCAGGTCGGTCTCCGGCACCTGGGCGTCGAGCTCCAGCCGGCCGTCGCGGACGATGCGGAACAGCTCGGTCCCGGCGCCGACGATCTGGCCGCGGGTGACGCTGCGGCTGATCACCAGACCCGACACGGGCGCCCGGATGGTGGCCTGGGCCAGACGGGTGCGGGTCTCCGACAGCGACGCCTGGGCGGCCGCCAGATTGGCCTGCGACGCCCGCTGGTTGGCCAGGGCCGTATCCAGCCCGGCCTGGCTCAGGAAGCCGCGCTCCTTAAGCTCCTGGGCCCGCGCCAGCGCCGCGTCGTCGCGCGCCGCATTGGCCTGGGCGGTCTGCACCCCGGCCTGCTGCTGGCGCAGCTGGGCCCGCAGCAGGGCGTCGTTGAGCTGGACCAGCGGCTGGCCCTGACGGACGTAGCGACCCTCGTCGACGAAGACGCCGGTGGCGGTCAGGCCGCCGGTCTCGGCGCCCACCGGCACCTCTTCCCAGGCCGAGACGCTGCCCGAGGCGGTGACCGTGCGCGGCAGGTTCTGCAGCGTGGCCGTCGCGACCGTCACCGTCAGGCTGCTGCCGCCGGTGGCGCCCGCCTTGGTCTCGTCCTTCTTGGCCGCCTCCTCGCCGCCGCCGCCGCAGGCGGCGAGCGCCAGCGTCAGGGCCAGGGTCAGGACCGTCGCGCCGGTCCGGCTGTTCCGCATCATGTTCGCCACGTCTGATCCCCATGCAGCGCGGAGGGGAGCCGCGCGCCTGTGCAGGGCCGCCGGTCGTGGCGATCCTTGTCATCGGCCGTTGAATAGCCGCTCCGCGAGCTATTCTCAAACGCCAATCCGCCCCCTTACGCCGATGTAATCCGCCACAAAACCGGTGGCTGAGCGCCTGCGGCGGCCGTCCGCGTTGGCGATCCGGCCCCGCCGTGCTACCGGCGCGGCCATGACGACCCCTCCCATCGAACGCATCCGCAATTTCAGCGTGGTCGCCCACATCGACCACGGCAAGTCGACCCTGTCGGACCGGCTGATTCAGCACACCGGCGGGCTGACGGCGCGCGAGATGTCGGCTCAAGTCCTTGATAATATGGACATCGAGAAGGAGCGGGGCATCACCATCAAAGCGCAGACCGTGCGCCTGCACTACAAGGCGAAGGACGGGCTCGACTACGTCCTCAACCTGATGGACACCCCGGGGCACGTGGACTTCGCCTATGAGGTCAGCCGCTCCCTGGCCGCCTGCGAGGGCTCGCTGCTGGTCGTGGACGCCTCCCAGGGCGTGGAAGCCCAGACCCTCGCCAACGTCTACCAGGCGATCGATAACAACCACGAGATCGTCCCGGTCCTCAACAAGATCGACCTGCCCGCCGCCGAGCCCGACCGCGTGCGCGAGCAGATCGAGGACGTCATCGGCATCGACGCCTCCGACGCCGTGCTGTGCAGCGCCAAGTCCGGCCTCGGCATCGAGGACGTGCTGGAGGCCATCGTCACCCGCCTGCCCGCGCCGAAGGGCGACCCCAACGCCCCGCTCAAGGCCCTGCTGGTCGACGCCTGGTACGACCCCTACCTCGGCGTCGTCGTGCTGGTCCGCGTCTTCGACGGCACGCTGCGCGCCGGCCAGCGGGTCAAGATGATGCAGAACGGCTCGACCCACCTGATCGATCGCGTCGGCGTCTTCCTGCCCAAGAACACCCCGGTCGAAAGCCTCGGCCCGGGCGAGGTCGGCTTCATCACCGCCCAGATCAAGGAGGTCGCCCACGCCGCCGTCGGCGACACCATCACCGACGAGAAGAAGCCCACCGCCGAACCGCTCAAGGGCTTCAAGGAAGTCCAGTCGGTGGTCTTCTGCGGCCTCTTCCCGGTCGACGCCGCCGACTTCGAAGACCTGCGCGCCGCCATCGGCCGCCTGCGCCTCAACGACGCCAGCTTCACCTACGAGATGGAGTCCAGCGCCGCCCTCGGCTTCGGCTTCCGCTGCGGCTTCCTCGGCCTGCTCCACCTCGAGATCATCCAGGAGCGCCTCAGCCGCGAGTTCAATCTGGACCTGATCGCGACCGCCCCCTCGGTGGTCTACAAGATCAAGCTGCGCGACGGCTCCGAGATCGACCTGCACAACCCGGCCGACCTGCCCGACGTGATGCAGATCATGGAAATCAGCGAGCCGTGGATCAAGGCGACGATCCTGACCCCCGACGAATACCTCGGCGGCGTCATCAAGCTGTGCCAGGACCGCCGCGGCTCCCAGGTCGAACTGTCCTACGTCGGCTCCCGCGCCCTCGTCGTCTACGAGCTCCCGCTCAACGAGGTCGTCTTCGACTTCTACGACCGCCTGAAATCCATCTCGAAAGGCTATGCGTCCTTCGACTACGAGCTGACCGACTACAAGCCCGGCGACCTGGTCAAGATGTCGATCCTCGTCAACGCCGAGCCGGTCGACGCCCTCTCCATGCTGGTCCACCGCGCCCGCGCCGAGACCCGCGGCCGCGGCATGGTCGAGAAGATGAAGGAGCTGATCCCGCCCCACCTCTTCCAGATCCCCATCCAGGCCGCCATCGGCGGCAAGATCATCGCCCGCGAGACCGTCCGCGCCCTGCGCAAGGACGTCACCTCGAAATGCTACGGCGGCGACGCCACCCGCAAGAAGAAGCTGCTCGAGAAGCAGAAGGCCGGCACGAAGCGCATGCGCCAGTTCGGCAAGGTGGAGATCCCGCAGGAGGCCTTCATCGCGGCCCTGAAGATGGACGAGGATTGATCATGACTGACGCCGCCCGCCCCGCGTTCCAGCCGCTCAACGACCTCGAGCGGCTGCTGATGGCCGCCGGGTCCGGCGGGCCCGCCGACCGCGCCGCCTTCGAGGCCGCGGTGGCCGGCGCCGAGCTGTGGGTGGTGCCGGCCGCCCAGGACGGAGCGGGCGAGCCCGCCGCCGACGTTCTGCGCCTGCGCACCGCCGCCGGGCCCGACGGCCGCCCGGCCACCGCCGTCTTCACCGCACGCGAGCGGGCCCTGCAGGTCATGGGGCCCGGGGCCACGCCGCTGGCCTTCAACGGCCGCGTCCTGCTGCAGACCATCCGCGAGAACCCGGCGGTGCTGAACCCCGGCCACGGCTATGGCGCGCGCTGGTCGCCCGACGCCATGGCCGCCCTGATCGGCCAGCCCAATCCGGCCCCGCGCGACCGCGCCCCGACCCACGTCGCCCGGCCCGCCTCGACCCCGCCCGGCCTCGTCGAGGCCCTGTCGCGCGAGCTGGCGGCCGAGCCGGCGGTCAAGGCGGCGTGGCTGGCCCTGGCCCGCTGGAGCGACGGCGAGGAAGGCTTCCTGCTCGACGTCCGCGCCGCGGCGGGCGAGGCGGCGATTCCGGCGCCGATCAACCGCGCCCTCGCCGGGGTGACCCTGGACGCCCGCCTCGACGTCGTCGTCGGCGCGCCGGGCGAGGCCCCCGGGGCCGGGCTGGAGATCGTGGCCCCGCGCCCCTGATCAGCCCGCCTCGGGCATCACCCCCGCGTCCTCGATCCGCCCCCGCTCCATCCGGTAGCATTCGCACGCCAGCCGCTCGAGCAGCGGCCGGTCCAGCACCCGCACCACCCCCCGGCTGTAGCGGATCGCGCCGCGGTCCTTCAGCTGGTTGGCCGCCTCGTTGACCGTGGTGCGCTGCGCCCCCAGCATCCCGGCCAGCTCCTCCTGGGTGAAGCGGATGTCCTCGCCCGGCGTCAGGTCCGAGGCCGTCAGCAGCCAGCGCGCCACCCGCGGCAGGACCGTGTGCACCGCATTGCAGGCCGCGTGCTGCACCGCCTGCATCTGGTAGACGTACGACAGCCGCAGCAGCTGGTTCAGCAGCGGCCCGCTGACGCGGAAACGGTCGCGCAGCACCCGGGCCGGCAGCGCGTGCACGGCGCCGGGGGTCCGCGCCGCCACCTCCCAGCCGCAGGGAACCTCGGCCATGAACGGGGCCAGTCCCGACAGCCCCTCGCGCCCGATCACCGCCGTCTCGATGGCCCAGCCGTCGGAGAACCGCACCAGATTGGCCAGCTGGGCGTCGGCGGGGAAATGCACCTCGGCCGCCACCGTGTCCTGCTCGATCAGGATCTGGCCGGCGCTCACCTCCATGCGGCGCAGGTGCGGACGCAGCGCCTCCAGATCGGCGGGCTCCATACGGTCGAGAAAATGGTTGTCGAAGGCCATCGCTGTTCCTGTCGCCCGGACAACGAACGGCGGCGTTAATGGCTCCGCTCCGGCCCCGGTTACGGTTGACCCGCCCCCGCCGCCGCGCCACACCGGACCCGACCCGGAGAACACCGACCCCATGGCGACCGATATCTTCAAAGGCGCCGACCGCGCCCCCCGCCTCGCCGTGCTGATCGACGCCGAGAACGCCTCGCCGCGCATCGCCGAGGCCCTGTTCACCGAGATCGCCACCTTGGGCGAGGCCTCCGCCCGGCGCATCTACGGCGATTTCGCCTCCGCCCAGATCCAGGGCTGGACCCGCGTCCTCGCCCGCTTCGCCATCCAGCCGCAGCAGAATTTCGCCAACACCAAGGGCAAGAACTCCGGCGACATCGCCCTCGTCATCGACGCCATGGACCTGCTCCACTCGGGCCGCTTCGACGGCTTCTGCCTCGTCTCCTCCGACGCCGACTTCACCCGCCTCGCCTCGCGCATCCGGGAAGAGGGCGTCGACGTCTACGGCTTCGGCGAGCGCAAGACGCCCGAGAGCTTCCGCCAGGCCTGCACCCGTTTCATCTACACCGAGAACCTCAGCGCCCCCGCGGCCCCGGAGGACGAGGCCCCCGCCGCCCCCACGCGCGGCCGCCGCTCCGCCCCGGCCGCCGCCGCCGCATCTTCCGACGCAGGCCCGGCCGGCGCCGCCCCGGCCCCCGGCAAACGCCCCCCGTCCGAGGCCGCCCGCCTGATCGCCAGCGTCATCGCCGACATGGACGAGGACGGCGACGGCTGGGTCAACGCCGGCGGCATCGCCAACCGCCTCCGCAACGCCTACCCCGACTTCGACCAGCGCAGCTACGGCTGCCCCAAGCTCTCGGACCTGATCCGCGCGACGGGCCGGTTCGACGTGCAGACGGGGACGGGGGGAGCGATGCGGGTGAGGGATAGGGCGTAGGGGGAGAGGTGCATCTCTGATGCTGGTTGGTGGCGCTCAGTTCCTCGGTCAAGTCAGACAACACGCGGATCGGGAGTTCTTGGGTGCCCATAAAAATTTCAGCCAGACTGCGCTCCGCAATCGCCGAACAGAACGCGATTGACCGCGCGGACGTCGAGAGCACTCTCCTCACCCGGAGCGGGGGGAAGTGCTGGCTTTGCGACGGGGATTTCAATACCGGCTCACCCATACCGCGGTTCTCAAATGCAAGCGGCACGCCTTCGAGAGCGGCAAATCATCGTGCGTTCGCTCAACTTGTTATACGAGAAAATTTACGCCGGACTCGACGACACATCGTCCGCCACTCAAACCGAGCGCGCTAGGCGCATGTCGTATCAGGGTTCGCTGCTCTACGTCGCGAAGCTGCTCCGAAAAATTATCGCGAGCCGCGTTGTGCCCACTGCGGAAGATTTGACGTTTATCGAAAAAGTGCCGTCCGAAGAGCAGTGGGCTGCGGTGGCCCAAGCGGTCGAACGTCTGGCCAGCCACTCCGTGTGGACCGAGACTTCGAGAGTTCTCAGAAGATGAGAGCGGTGCACGAGGCATTAACTAAGAACCAGAACGTCGAAGTTGCCTTGAAAGATGTCGCCCTCACTCCGGGGTATTGTCTGGGACTCTAGCGGGAGGTGGCGGCGGAAGCGGCTGGCCTTCATTTAACCCGCCGGAGATCGAGAAGCTTTGGGCATGCTCGGATCGTCAGATGCGTACTCCGGCTCGACCGAGCGGATCCATTCGGTCAGCAGTTTGACCTTGTCCTGCTCCAATTGACGGAGATCGCACTCCCATAGAGTTGCGATCCGCCACCCGGCCGCCTTGAGCATGTGTCGGTTTCGCGCATCCCGATCTATGTTACGTTGAAACTTCTCTGCCCAAAACTCGGGCCGGGTCGCTGGGGTCGTGGTGAATCGGCATCCTGCGTGGCGGTGCCAGAAGCATCCATGTACCAGGATGACGGCCCGGTGCTTCGGAAGGACGATATCCGGTCGCCCGGGAAGTTCTGCCGCGTGCAGTCGATAGCGGAAGCCGGCTGCATGTAGAGCTCGGCGAACCGCCAGCTCTGGGCGGGTGTTTGTCCCCTTTATGCCCGACATCATCCGGGCTCGGGTTACCCGGTCAACAACATCAGCCATGTCGGCCCTTTTCCCTGGAGCTTTCGATGGACCCTGGTACATAGCGGGTGAATTGGGAGCGAGATTCCAGGGGCATGCCTTCAACGTACCAGGTCGTCGATCTGTTCGCCGGACCGGGTGGCCTTGCTGAAGGCTTCTCGGCATTCTCCGATCCCGACGGTCATCATCCTTTTGAAGTCGCCCTTTCGGTGGAGAAGGAGGCGTCCGCTCACAAGACGCTTCAGCTCAGGGCGTTCCTCCGCCAGTTCAAGGAACTGCCCGTCGAATATTACGCCGCCCTCAACGGCGGCCGATCCTTGCCCGACTGGGCCAAGACTCACGAGAGGGAGTGGAGGGCGGCTCTCGATGAAGCGCTCCAGCTTGAACTCGGTACCGAGGAAGCAGCAGAAGTTCTAGACAGGCGCATCGCCTCGCTCGTCCGAGAGGGAAGTCCGACGGTCGTTATCGGAGGCCCTCCCTGCCAAGCATACTCCTTGGTCGGTCGTTCCCGAAACCAAGGCATTCACGGCTATGTTCCCGAGCAGGACAGTCGCCACTTTCTCTATCGTGAGTACATCCGGATCCTGCACGGCCTTAGGCCAGCAGCGTTCGTGATGGAAAATGTAAAGGGCATCCTGTCGTCGTCCATTGATGGTCGACGCATATTCGACCGAGTGCTTGACGATCTTCGAGCGGCGGACGGATCCGAAGGTTCATACCAACTGTTCGCTATCGGTCGGGACCGTGAAGGCCGGATCGTGCTGAAACCGTCCACTCGTCATGGGGATTTCGTTGTTCGGAGTGAGGAGTTCGGCGTTCCTCAAGCGCGTCACCGGGTCATTGTCATTGGCCTTCGGCGGGACGTTGCGGTTCAGATGCGATCGCTTGTGGAACGACATGCCTCTCTCGCAGGGGAGCCAGCGTCTGTCCGAAATGCGATCTCCGGGCTGCCTGCGCTCCGCAGCGGTCTGAGCAAGGTCGATGACGGCGACACAACCTGGCGCAATGTCATCATCCAGCAGATGGACGATGCCATCTCCGCCTTGGCGAAGATGCCTCAGATGGGTGATGTGGCTTCGGCCGCCTTGAAAGCGCGGGCCCACTTCATGGCGTTGAACTCTATTCCTCCGCGGTCGTCGACCGCCCCCGCGCCGGTGTCCGCGGAGTGCCCTAAACCGCTCCTCGACTGGTTGAGTGACAGTCGCCTCGAAGTCACACTCAATCATTCGACGCGGGGTCACATGATCGAGGATCTCGGCCGATATTTCTTCAGCGCCATTTTTACCAACGTGCGTGGACGTGCGCCCAAGGCGGAGGATTTTCCAAGTGCCTTGGCGCCTGCCCACGCGAACTGGGCATCCGGCAAGTTTGCTGATCGTTTCAGGACACAGCGATGGGATCAGCCATCAACCACCGTCACCAGCCACATTTCGAAGGACGGTCACTATTTCATTCATCCCGATCCGAGCCAGTGTCGCTCGTTGACCGTCAGAGAAGCCGCGAGGCTTCAGACGTTCCCCGACAATTATCTTTTCTTGGGCAATCGGACCGAGCAGTACGTCCAAGTCGGTAACGCTGTGCCCCCATTCCTAGCGAAGCAGATCGCGGAAGTTCTCTGGATGAGCTTGCCTAGTAGCGCCTGACCTGGCCCCTTCGCCTGGGGTGCCGAGCGGTGTGAATGTGCGCAGGCGAAATAAGCTGGCCTCTGGCAAATGCTCCAGCCCTCACCGCTTCCTGAACCGCCCCGCCTCGGCCTTCAGGCTCGCGCCCCAGTCCGTCGTCGGGTGATCCGGCTCGGGGACGAACGGCAAGGCCCCCGCCACGCCCCGCGCGGCGAGGGCCAGCGGCAGGGCGAACAGGGGCAGCAGGCGCAGGGGCTTGCGGCGCCTGTCGGTGACGTCCCAGCCCTCGGCCTCGAAGGCCTCGGCCAGCTCGGCGGGGGATTTGCGATGCAGGTCG